>JAVLFO010000001.1:0-2594 GCA_046052805.1 Aquabacterium sp.
CGAAGTCGCCGGTGCCTTTGGTGGCTTGCTGCCATTTTTGGCGCATCTCGCGCGATTCGTTCAGGCGCAGATTGCGGATCACCTTGGTGGCCACGCGCTTGCTGGTGATGATGTCGACCTGCGTCATCAGGTACGAAGGCGAAGCCAACGACGGCGACACCATGCCCGCGATCGGATCGGCGTTCTTGACATCCAGCAGCACGGAAGCCGTGGCGGTGTAGGTTTTGGGCGTGAGAAGGGTGTAGGCAGCGACCCCGCCAAACACCAGCGCAAACACTGCCAACGCCACGACCCACCGGGCCCGGACAATGGCAAAGAGTTGCTGGAACGTCATGTTTCTACTCCGACGAGACTGGCCGTATTGGCTTGATCTGGGTCAGTGTAGAGATCGAGTATGACAAAACGTAGTCTGAGCCGAACGGCTCACCCCCGCACCCTAATGGGGCGTGCGGGGTCAGGCGATCACACGGCAATCAAAGGGCGATCTTGACGAAAATCGCTTCCGGGATGTGCTTGATGATCAGCATGATGAAACGCCAAAAGCCCGGCGTGTAGACGATGCTGCGGCCCTTGTCGATGCCCTGGGTGATGTCGCGGGCCACCTGGTCAGGCTTGGCCCACAGCGCCCCCTTCTTGAGGTGTGCCGTCATGGGGGTGTCGACAAAGCCAGGCTTGATGGTGACCACGCTGACGCCTTTTTTGGCCAGCCGCTGGCGCAAGCCCGACGCAAACGCCGACACCAGCGCCTTGGCGCTGCCGTACACGTAGTTGCTTTGGCGGCCACGGTCGCCGGCCACCGACGAGATCACGGCAATGGCGCCATGGCCCTGCTTTTCAAACTGCTCGCCGGCCAGCGTCATCAAGGCGATGACCGAGGTGCCGTTGGTGGCCACTTCTTGCAGCGCATAGGCCACGTCTTGCTGAGCACGTGGCTGGTCGGTCAAGGTGCCGTGGGCGATCAACACCGTGTCCAGCCCGCCCAAGGCCTGTGTGGCATCGGTAAACAAGGCGGCATGCTGGTCAAACGCCGTGGCGTCGAACACCTTGCTGGCCACCTTGGCCGCGCCACGCGCTTGGAGGTCGTCTTGCACGGACTGCAGCTGCGCTGCGCCGCGCGCGGCCAAAAAGAGGTGGTCGCCACGCTGGGCCCATTGGCGCGCACAGGCTTCGGCCATGGCCGAGGTGGCGCCGACGATCAGGATTTTTCTCATGGGTTCTCCATGACCCGACGCCACATGCCGGAGGCAAAGCGCGGGTCGACATACGAAGCAAATTCAGACCAGCGGGGGTAGCCCGCCTTGAACAGCGCAGCATCCATGCGCCCGTCTTTGGCTGGGTACAAGCGCCCGCCGGCCTTCAGAACGATGGCGTCCAGCGCCTCGAACAAGCGGTGCACTTTGGGCCCGGTGTTGGGGAAGTCAAGCGCCAAAGTGGTGCCGGGCTCAGGGAAGGACAGCATGCCCAGCGAGGCCGGCTCGCCAAACTGCTTGAGCACGGCCAAGAACGACCCCTGCCCGCTGGCCGCGATGGTCTCGAGCAACTGGCGCGTGGCCGGCAGCGCACGCTCGGGCGGGATCACGCACTGGTATTGGTAAAAGCCTTTGGGGCCGTAAATGCGGTTCCACTCCAGCAAGGCATCGAGCGGATAAAAGAAGGGTCGGTAGTGCTGCAAGGTGCGCAGCGCATCGCCGCGCTGTTTGTGGAAGTACAGCGTGTTGAAGGCCTTGAGCGAGACCGGGTTGATCAAGGACAAGGGCGGCGTGAAGGGCACCTTGCGCGCACCGACCGCCACGCCACTGGGCAACGCGGCCGGCAAGGCCGTCAGGTCAAGGGCCGCCGGTGCGTGGTTGCCCCGGTTGAACAAACCCCGCCCCAGGCGCTTGCCCGTGAAGGCACAATCGATCCACGAGACCGTGTATTCAAAGTCGCGCTCGGCGGCAGCACTGAGCTCGAAAAAGTCCTCCAGGCTGCGAAAGCGGATCGATTCGGTGTCGAGGTAAGGATTGGCAATGCGCTTGAGCTGGACTTCGGCCCAGGTGATCAAGCCAGTCAGGCCCATGCCGCCGATGGATGCCGCAAACCAGTCTGGGTGTTCGGTGGGCGAGCAAACGCGGCGCGACCCATCTGAGCGCAGCAACTCAAAGCGCAAAACATGGTTGCCAAACGAGCCCGCTGCATGGTGGTTCTTGCCGTGCACGTCGTTGGCAATCGCCCCGCCCATGGTGATGAACTGGGTGCCTGGCGTGACGGGCAAGAACCAGCCCTGAGGCACGATCAGGCTCAGCACGTCAGACATCAGCACGCCACCCTCGCAGCGCAACACACCCGTGGCCGGGTCAAAGGCGATGAAGCGGTCCAGCTGGCGACCCAGCAGCAAGGCGCCGCCAGGGTTGAGGTTGCTGTCGCCGTAGCTGCGGCCGTTGCCATAGGGCAAAACGGTGCGGCCGTCAACGGGCAAGCTCAATGGCAGGTGGCGGCTGCTCAGGCCAATGGCCTCGTGCGGCACGCTCAGTACACGTCCCCAGGAGGTGAAATCTTGGCTGGCAGACATCAGGGTGCTCCGCTCAAATGGCCAGCCACAACACGAAGGCGGC
>JAVLFO010000002.1:0-5098 GCA_046052805.1 Aquabacterium sp.
TTTGTGGGATTTGGCCTGATCAGCTGCGCCACCCTGCGCGAAGCAATCGAGTTCAGCCAGCGCTACTTCCAGGCCCGCGTGCCGATCTTTGACAGCCACCTGACGGTGCACGACGACCAAGTGGTGATCGAGCTGCGGGAGCGCGTGCCCATGGGCCCCCTGCGCCAAATGGTGATCGACATCGCCGTGGTGGAGCTGTGCAGCCTGTTCGCCAAGGTTTTGGGGCAAGAGCCGGGACGAGACGGCTGGGCCAGCCAGATCTCGGTGCCCTACCCCGAGCACGCCGCCTATGCGCGCTACGCCGGCCGCATCCCGCCGTTCACCTTCAACCGGCCGAGCACGCAAATCCGATTTCCGGCGCGCATGCTCGATGAGCCCATTGCCACGGCCGATCCGGTCAGTGTGCAGCTCGCCATCGAGCGCTGCGAGCAAGAGCTGGCCAGCCAGGTTCGCTCTTTGACCACGGCCACGCAAGTGAGCACGCGGCTGGTGTGCCGCGACGGACGCTACCCCGACATCCAAGCGATGGCGCAAGTGCTGCTGATGTCTGAGCGCACCCTCAAGCGGCGCTTGCAAGACGAAGGCACCAGCTTTCAGGCCCTGCTCGACCAGGTCAAGCACCGCGACAGCCTGCGCCTGCTGGCCCAGCCGCAGTTGGCCATCCAGCAGGTGGCGCAAGCCGTGGGCTATGCCGACCCAGCCAACTTCGCCCGGGCCTTTGGTAAATGGACGGGGATGTCGCCCCGCGCTTGGCGGCAACGCCACGCCCTGCCCACCGACCCGCCGGGCTGATTTGCCAACGCGTGGCCCAAAATGACATGTTTTCGGCGCAATCACCCCTCACGCGTCTGAGCCCAGTCGCCCTACGCTAGCGCCAGCTGGGGCGAAGTCTGCCCCGGTTGGAAGATACCGAGGAGAGACATGAGCCAACGCATCCACATCGCCCGCATGAGCGATGCCCAAAAAGCCGAACACATCCGCACGGTGGTGCTCAAGGCAGGCGAAGACCTGCGCGCGCGCCACGCTTGGCTGGCACACCAAGACGCCATTGGCGCCACCATCATGGCCGTGTCCCTGCTGGGCATGATCGCCAGCGGCTGGCTCTACATCGAAGGTGCCCTGCCCTGGTGGGCCTGCGTGCCGATCACGGCGATCTTCGCCTCGTTCATCCACGAGCTGGAGCACGACCTGATCCACCAGATGTACTTCCGTAAAACACCGTGGGCCAACAGCCTGATGCTGACCCTGGGCTGGATCGCGCGGGCCAGTACGGTCAACCCCTTTGTGCGCCGCAAGCTGCATTTGCACCACCACAAGTTCTCTGGCACGCCCTCTGATTTGGAGGAGCGCGGCATCACCAATGGCGAGCGCTGGGGTCTGCGGCGTTTCTTGATGACTGGCGACAACATGCTCGCCGTGTTCCTGCGCCCGATGGAAATGCGCCGCGCCACGCGCCAGTACATCAAGTCGCAAAAGCCCGCCAACCGGCGCGAGGCCTTGCGCATGGCCGCCGAGCAAACGCTGGCTTATGTGCCATTGGGCCAAGCGTATTACGCGCTGTTCCACGGCTGGGTGGTGTTCCATGCGGTGGACTTGATCAGCACAGCCCTGGGCAGCCCCATCGCCTGGCCCATGTGGTCAGCGCCCATCGTGAGCGCCCTGAACGTGTTCGCCGTGGTCTACATGTTGCCCTGCTTGCTGCGCACGTTCTGCCTGCATTTCATCAGCTCGAACATGCACTACTACGGCGACGTGCAAGCGCGCAATGTGATGCAGCAATGCCAGGTGCTCAACCCGTGGTGGCTGATGCCCATGCAGCTGTTTTGCTTCAACTTTGGCAGCACGCACGCCATCCACCATTTCGCGGTGAAAGAGCCCTTCTATGTGCGCCAATGGAACGCCCGCATCGCCCACCAAGTGATGCGCGAGATGGGCGTGCGCTTCAACGACTTCGGCACCTTCAAGCGCGCCAACCGTTTCAGCCTGGGCGCACCCAAGGCCGTTTGACAAGGCGCTCAGGCACACTCCCAGCTCCCCTTCAGCCAGCCATGCCCGACAATGTCAGGCATGACCCAACTGCCCGCCTTGATCCTGGCTGCGGGCCGCGGCGAACGCATGCGGCCCTTGACCGACACCACCCCCAAGCCTTTGCTGCGCGTGCAAGGCAAGCCCTTGATCGAATGGCACCTGGAGGCCTTGGCACGCGATGGCGTGCGCCAGGTCGTGATCAACACCGCCTACCTGGAAGACCAGTTCCCGGCGGCGCTGGGCAACGGCGCGCGTTGGGGCTTGCACATCACGTACTCGATGGAGGGCCGCGACCACGGCGGCGCGCTAGAGACCGCCGGTGGCATGGCCAAAGCACTGCCTTTGCTGGGTGACGCCTTTTGGGTGCTGGCGGGCGACGTGTTCGTGCCCGGCTTTAGCTTCAAGGCGGACACGGCACAAGCCTTCGCTCAAAGCGATGACTGGGCCAGCCTTTGGCTGGTGCCCAACCCCGAGCATGTGCCGCAGGGCGACTTTGCTTTGAGCGCGCAAGGCCGCGTCCAACGCAAAGAAGGGGCTGCCGCCGATGCGTGCATCGCCACCTACTCGACCATGGGTCTGTACAAGCCGGCCATGGTCGATGGCGTGGTCAGCGGCAGCAAAGCCGCGCTGCGCCCTTGCCTGGACCGCGCGCTCGATGCGGGCAAAGTGGCTGGCGAGCTTTACACCGGCCCCTGGACCGACGTGGGCACCCCGCAGCGCTTGGCGCAATTGAACACAGCGGCTTGAAACGGGGCGCGGTAAAATCCGCCCTCCAATCAACAGCCCCTGGATTTAAACCATGCCCCGCTGTCTTGCTTTGGCCTGGGTCGCCTTGACCCTGGCTGCCCCTTTGTGGGCGAGCGCCCAAACCGTCACCGAGACGGCCACCCAACTGGCGCCGCAACTGCAACGCCCCCTGCCCCTGAAGTCGCTGCGCGGCGAGTTGCTGTTCGGCCAACCCCCTGAGGTGCTGCTCAATGGCGTGCTCGTGCGGCTGGCACCGGGCGCACGCATCAAGAACACGCAGAACCTGCTGGTGATGTCGGGCGCCTTGGTCGGTCAAAAACTCATGGCCAATTACACGATCGACCCCTACGGGCTGTTGATGGACGTGTGGCTGCTGGGCCCGCAAGACCTGGCCAAGCCCTGGCCCCAAACCACCGAGCAAGCTGCCACCTGGTCCTATGACCCCGTGACGCAGACCTGGATCAAGCCTTGATCCGCCGCCCCGCACATTGAGCCGCCCCATGAGCACAAACACCCCCGTCGTCGCGACACCCACCTCCACCGAGCCAGCCCCCGCATCCAGCGGCAAAAAGGTCTACAACAAGACATACGGCTGCCAGATGAACTAATACGACTCGGACAAGATGTCCGACGTGATGCACGCCGCGAAGGGCTATGAGCCCACCAACGACCCTGAAGAAGCCGACCTGATCCTGTTCAACACCTGCTCGATCCGCGAGAAGGCGCAAGAGAAGGTGTTCTCTGACCTGGGTCGCGTCAAGCACCTCAAAGACAAGGGCGTGATGATCGGCGTGGGTGGCTGCGTGGCCAGCCAAGAGGGCGCGGCCATCATCGCGCGTGCGCCCTATGTGGACGTGGTGTTCGGGCCGCAAACACTGCACCGCCTGCCCGCCATGTTGGAAAAGCGCGTGAGCTCGCAGCGCCCCCAGGTGGACATCAGCTTCCCCGAGATCGAGAAGTTCGACCACCTGCCGCCACCGCGCAAAGAAGGCGGCTCGGCTTACGTGTCGATCATGGAAGGCTGCTCGAAGTACTGCAGCTATTGCGTGGTGCCTTACACGCGGGGCGAAGAGGTCTCGCGTCCGTTTGACGATGTGCTGACCGAAGTGGCCGACCTGGCCGACCAAGGCGTCAAGGAGATCACGCTGCTGGGCCAGAACGTCAATGGCTTCCGCGGCAAGATGGCGGACACCACCGAAATCGCTGACTTCGCGATGTTGCTGGAGTACGTGGCCGAGATCCCCGGCATCGAGCGCATCCGCTACACGACCAGCCACCCCAATGAGTTTTCGCAGCGCCTGATCGATGTCTACGGCAAGACCGACAAGCTGGTCAACCACGTGCACCTGCCCGTGCAACATGGCTCCGACCGCATCCTCATGGCCATGAAGCGCGGCTACACGGCGCTCGAATTCAAGAGCACCATCCGCAAGCTGCGCGCCGTGCGGCCTGACATCAAGCTCTCGTCTGACTTCATCGTGGGCTTTCCTGGCGAGACCGACGAAGACTTCGACAAGCTGATGAAGCTGGTGCACGAACTCGAGTTCGACGCCTCGTACAGCTTTGTGTTCAGCGCACGCCCCGGCACACCCGCTGCGGCCCTGGAAGACACGACCCCGCCAGAGGTCAAGCTGCAACGCCTCAAAACGCTGCAGGCCGTGCTGGACGCCAATGTGCTGCGCTACAGCCAGGCCCTGGTGGGACAGCGTCAGCGCATCTTGGTGGAAGGCCCCAGCCGCAAAGACCCGTCAGAACTGATGGGCCGCACCGAGTGCAACCGCATCGTCAACTTCGCGGCGGGTCCCACACAGGCGCTGCGCGAACGCCTGATCGGCCAGCTGGTGGACGTGACCATCACGCAGGCCTTCCCGCACTCGCTGCGGGCCGAGTTGAACGTGGCTTGAGGTCCGATGCGCGATAGCCGGTAAATCCACCCGAAACACTGCTCACATCGGAGTTTCGGACCACAGCGACCTCAAGCAACATGGCGCATCTCTCAACGGACACCGCTTCTGACCGCGGTGGAGGCAGCCATGAAGTTATTTCGTTTGTGCGTGGAACAGGTCAGACCAGGCCAAGCCTTGCCCTGGAACGTCCGCAATGAGCCCGGCCAGCTGCTGCTGAGCAAAGGCTATGTGATCAAAGACGCCGACCAAGCGCTCACCTTGATCGAGCGTGGGGTGTTCGTCGACCAAGAAGAGTTTGATCAGCACCAGCAGTCCTTGGCCGCGTTGAAGACACCGCCGACGGACCCATCGCAGTTGTGGACCTGTCTCTTATACACATCTGACGCTGCCGACGACTAGTCGAGTGTAGATCTCGG
>JAVLFO010000003.1:0-6257 GCA_046052805.1 Aquabacterium sp.
CGACCGACCCGTTTGAAGGCAAGCCCGAAATCGGCGAGCAGTTGCGTCAGGCCTTGCGCGAGGCCATGTTTAAAGAGGCTTGATGCGTGTGGCTCACTTCGCGTCTTGTTCGCGGTGGCGAGCCAACACCACGCCGCGGGGCGCAAAGCGCCTGACCAATTGCTCGACGCAATACACCGAGCGGTGCTGCCCGCCGGTGCAACCCAGCGCCACGGTCACGTAGCTGCGTTGGTCGCCTTCCAAGGCGGGCAGCCAGCGCAACAGGAAAGCCTCGATCTGAGCGATCAGTTCGGCCGATTCAGGTTGGGCGGCGAGGTAATCGGCCACGGCTTGATCCCGTCCGGTCAAGGGCTTGAGCTCCTTGAGGTAGAAGGGGTTGGGCAGCATCCGCACGTCGAAGACAAAGTCGGCGTCCATGGGCACGCCATGCTTGTAGGCAAAAGACTCGAACACCAAGGTCAGGCGCGAGGCCGTGGCCTGCACGATGTTTCGGATCCAGGTGCGCAACTGAGCCGGGCGCAGCAAAGAGGTGTCGATCACCGTGGACACCTCGCGCAGTGGGCTCAACAGCTCGCGCTCCAGGTTGATGGTGTCGATCAAGGCTTGCTCTTGCGAGGGGTTCTCTTGGTCGGTGGCGCGGCGCCTGGGCGTGGTCTGTTCAGGCTTGGGTGGCTTGATCGATTGCTGCAGCGGGTGAGGGCGGCGCGTCTCAGAGAAGCGGCGCACCAGGGCATCGGTGCTGGCATCCAGAAACACCGAACGCACCTTGTGACCCTCTTGGTTCAGCTCGGCCAGCACAGGCATCAGGTGGGGCAGCGAGTGTGCGCTGCGCACGTCGACCGACACAGCCACTTTGCGGCGCAGCGTTTCGTCGCGCTGCTGCTCCAGCAGGATCATGCCGCGCAGCAATTCGGGCGGCAGGTTGTCGACACAGAAGTAGCCCGCGTCTTCGAGCGCATTGAGCGCCACCGATTTGCCCGAGCCCGAGATGCCGGTCAGCAGGACGATGTCGAGGTGGTTCATGCGGCTTCCTTGCGCGGTTTGGGTTTGCCGCTGGCTTTGTTTGGCAATGGGCTTTGTTGTGCGGCCGCGAGCATGGCTTGCGCGTGCGCGCGGCTGGTGTCGGTGATGGACCCGCCCAGCATGCGCGCCACCTCGCGCGTGCGTTCGTCGTCTTGCACGGGGCGGATGTCGCTGCTGGTCTGGCCAGATTGCAATTGCTTGGACACGACCAGGTGCTGGTGAGCGCAAGCGGCCACTTGAGCCAGGTGCGTCACGGCCATGACCTGGCGGTTGGCGCCCAACTGGCGCATCAACAAGCCCACCGTGTCGGCCACGGCGCCGCCCACGCCCGAGTCGATCTCGTCAAAGATCAAGGTGGGCACTTGTGCATCGGCGCTTTGGCGCTGGGTGGTGGTCACGGCAATGGCCAATGCCAGGCGCGACAACTCACCCCCAGAGGCCACCTTCCCCAGCGGGCGTGGCGTGCTACCGGCATGACCGGCGACCAGCAATTCAACCTGTTCGAGGCCGAAGGCCTGCGGATCGGCCAGCGGCGTCAGCGCCACTTCAAAGCGACCACCCGACATCCCCAGCGATTGCATGGCCTCGGTCACGGCGGCGGCCATCACCGGGGCGATGCGTGCACGTTGCTGCGACACGCCCTTGGCCACGCTCAGCCAAGCTTGGTGCGCTTGGTCGGCTTGTTGGGCCAAGTGATCAAGGTCTGCCGCGGCATCCAGCGCCGCCAGCTCTTCGCGCCAGCCTTGCAGCAGCTCGGGCAGCTCGGCAGGCAGGCGGCGGTAGCGCCGCGCCAGGCCCATCCAGGCCGACATGCGTGTGTCGAGTTCATTGAGGCGTTCGGGGTCGAGCTCGGTGTGGCCCAGCGCGCTGTTGAGGCTGTGGGCCGCGTCTTGCAACTGGGCTTGTGCTTCGCGCAGCACGTCCAGCGCATTGCGCAGGTGGGGCTCCACGCCGGCCACCGCGTCCAGCGCCTCGATGGCGCGGCTGGTCAGGCCCTCAGCATTGGTGTCCGCCTCTGACACAGCATCCAGTGCCAGACGCGCCGCATCCAAGATGGCTTGCCCGTGGCTCAAGCGCGTGTGCTCGGTGTTGAGCGCTTCCCACTCATGGGCCTGCGGGTTGAGTTTGCCCAGCTCGCCCAGTTGCCATTGCAGGCGTTCACGCTCGCGCTCGATGTCGGTTTGCTTGGCGCGGGCCTCGTCCAGGGCCTTGCGTGCGTCGCGCCGTGCGGCCCAAGCGTGCTGCAGCGCGGTCGTGTCCACGCCGGCTTGGGTGTCCACCAAGGCGCGCACCGAGTCGGCGCGGGTCAGGCTTTGCCAGGCATGTTGGCCGTGGATGTCAACGAGGTGCTCGCCCAGTTCGCGCAGTTGCGTCACCGTGGCGGGGCTGCCATTGATCCAGGCGCGGCTTTTGCCCTGGGCGTCGACCACGCGGCGCAGCAGCAAGGGCGCATCTGCATCGGCGGTGTCAAAGCCCGCGTCTTGCAGCCAAGGGGACAAGGTGGCGGCCAGTGCGGCGGTGGGCTCGAACTCGGCGGTGATGTCGGCGCGCGTCGCACCTTCGCGCACCACGCCGGCATCGCCGCGGCTGCCCAGGGCCAATTGCAGGGCATCGATCAGGATCGATTTGCCTGCGCCGGTCTCGCCTGTCAGGGCGGTGAAGCCTTGGCCCAGGTCCACATCGAGTTGCGTGACGATGACGAAATCGCGCAGGGTCAGGCGGCGCAACATGGCTTTAACTCACCCCTTCGTTCCAGCGCAGCTTGCGGCGCAGTGTGGCGTAGTAGTTCCAGCCCTTGGGGTGCAAAAAGCGCACCCGGTGAGCCGAGCGGCGAACCGTCACGCGGTCGCCGTGCAAAAGGCTGGCCAGGCTCTGCATGTCGAAGTTCATGCTGGCATCGCGGCCCGCCACAATCTCGATGGTGATGGTGCCGGTGTCGGGCACCACCAAGGGCCGGTTCGACATCGTGTGGGAGGCAATGGGCACCACCACCCAGCCCGCCAGGCCCGGCGGCAAGATGGGTCCGCCCGCCGATAAGGCATAGGCCGTGGACCCGGTGGGCGAGGCAACGATCAAGCCATCTGCGCGGTAGTTGGCCACGAACTGGCCATCGATCTCGGCACGCAGCTCGACCATGCTGGCCGTGGCGCCCCGGCTGACCACCACCTCATTGAGCGCGAAGCCCTCGTAGATGGTGTCCAGGCTGCCGTCGCGGTTGGGGCGCAGCACGGCCCCTTCGAGCATGGCCCGAACCTCTTCTTCGTACTGTCCGCCCAGGATCAAGGGCAGGGCGGTGCCCACGTCTTTGAGCTGAATATCCGTGATGAAACCAAGACGTCCCTGGTTCACGCCGATCAACGGGATGTTGTAGGGCGCGAGCTCGCGGGCAATCGCCAGCATGGTGCCGTCGCCGCCAATGACCACGGCCACATCGCATTGCTGGCCAATTTGCTTGAGGCTCAGCGCGGGGTAGTCGGTCATGCCGGTGTTCAGCGCCGTCTCTTTCTCAAGCGAAACCTCAACGCCTGCGCGTGCCAGCACATGGGCCACGTCTTCCAGCACAGGGCGGATGCCACGTGCCTGGTATTTGCCGACCAAGGCGGCATGGCGAAAGCGGCAGGGGAGCGTGCTGGGCATGTGAGGAATTACACCACAGCGGTGTGTCAATTCAGGGCACCCTCTGGGCGAGGGGCAGCGCATTTTGAGGGGCTCAACTTAGAATAGGAGTGTGATGTTGGACGACCGTGCAAAGACCCTTTTGAAGGCGCTGGTGGAGCGCTACATCGCCGACGGGCAACCGGTCGGCTCGAGGACGCTTTCGCGTGCGTCAGGCATTGACCTGTCGGCAGCCACCATCCGCAATGTCATGGCCGACCTGGAAGAGCTTGGTCTGATCGTCAGTCCACACACTTCGGCCGGGCGCGTGCCCACGCCGCGCGGCTACCGCCTGTTTGTGGACACCATGCTCACGTCGCGCCAGTTGGGCTTGGGTGATCTGGCCAACGAGCACCTGCAGCCCGACCAGCCTCAGCGCGTGATCGCCAATGCGGCGAACATGCTCTCGAGCCTCTCGCAGTTTGTGGGGGTGGTGACCGCACCGCGCAAAGCCACGGTGTTCAGGCACGTCGAGTTCTTGCGGCTGGGCGACAAGCGCGTGCTGGTGATCTTGGTAGCCCCAGACGGTGACGTCCAAAACCGTGTGATCTTCACCCCGCAGGACTTCAGCCAGGCGCAGCTGATCGAGGCCAGCAACATCCTCAATGCCCACTATTCAGGTTTGAGCATCGAAGAAATGCGAGAGCGCCTCAAGAACGAGGTGGACCAGTTGCGCAGCGACATCGCCAGCCTCATGCAGGCGGCGGTGCAGGCTGGTGGCGAGGCCATGGCCGAGAGCACCGAGCAGCTGGTGGTCTCCGGCGAGCGCAATTTGTTGACGGTCGAGAGCTTCTCGAATGACCTGGGCTCGCTGCGCCGCATGTTCGACGTGTTCGAGCAAAAGACGCAGCTGATGCGCTTGCTCGACGGCTCCAGCCGCGCTGAGGGCGTGCGCATCTACATCGGCGGCGAAAGCCAGATTGTGCCGTTTGAAGAGCTGTCGGTGGTGTCCGCGCCCTACGAGATCAATGGGCAGGTGGTGGGCACACTCGGTGTGATCGGCCCCACGCGCATGGCCTATGACCGCATGATCGAGATTGTGGACATCACGTCACGGCTGGTGACCAACGCGCTGAGCCAGCGCTGAGCTGCGCCTACAATCTGCAGCTTGCCAGCCGGGGGCCGTTAGCTCAGTTGGTTAGAGCAGAGGACTCATAATCCTTTGGTCGTTGGTTCAAGTCCAACACGGCCTACCAGTGCAATCAACAACTTGGCCTCGCATGGTTTGCGGGGCTTTGTTGTTTTGGGTTGCCTGTAGACGCAAATTGGCACCTCGCCTGCGTCATTTCCGTGGAATGCCAGTCCAAGAGCGTGGAGACAATGCATCCGCACGCCAGGGCAAGGACATCCATGAGCTTCGTCACCTTCTTCAAGCGCCTCCTCGGTCTGGCCGATCAGCCAGCCGTGTCGCGCTCGTTGGTGGGGGCGGCCGTGCCGCAGCGCGTGCCAGCGTCTGCGCCCAAAGCAATACCTCCTGTGGCAGTCCCAGCCGCTCCAGGTGTGATGGTTCATCGCCAAGAGATGCTCGACAAGCAGGGCCGGCTGGCGGGCTACCACATCAGCCTCAAGGGTTTTGGCGCTCGGGGCATGGAGGTGCAAGCGCAAGTCTGCCTGGACGCCTTCAAAGCGGCGCATGTCAAGTCGCTGGCCGCTCGGCGCTTGGCTGTGATGGCCATCCAGCTCAATGATTGGTGTGCCGCTGACTTTGCGTCTCTCAATGAGGCACACACGGTCTACCAAATCGATCTGCCAGACGCCACAGGCATCACGCCCGCTTGGTTGGCGCAGGTTCAGCAAATTCGCGGCTCTGGCGCGGGCGTGGCTTTCGCTTGCAACGAGATCGACCCAGGCCTGGCACCGGCCTTGTCTTTGGCAACCCATTGTTTTGTCAGCTTCGCAAGTGCCTCCATCGAGGGCTTCGAGCACCTGATCAAGGTCCTGCGCCAGATGCATCCCCACTTGAAGCTGGCCGTTGAGCACGTCTCGACTTGGCCAGAGCGACGCCTGTGCATGGCACTCGGTGCTGAGTGGGCCACCGGCAGTTTTTTGTCGACGATAGACGAGCAAGACAAAGCCCAGAAGCTCTCTGAAAGCCGCATGGTGTTGATGGAGTTGCTCAACCTGGTGCGCGAGGACGCCGACGCCAAGGTGCTGGCCGACGTGGCCAAGCACGACCCTGGCGTGGCGGTGCGCTTGTTGTCCATGGCGAACGCACCTGCTTACGGCCTCAGCAAGCCGGTCACGGGCATCGACCAGGCCATCACCTTATTGGGCCGCGAGACGCTGTACCGCTGGCTGGCCATCTCGGTGTTCAGTGCCGGCGCTGACCGTGAGCGCGACAAGGCCTTGCTGGAGGTGGCCCTCACGCGGGCCAGGTTCCTGGAGTTGGTCGCGCTATCAGCGCGCTCCAAGCAAGAGGCCGACGAGCTGTTCTTGGTGGGGTTGCTGTCGTTCATCGACACCTTGCTGAGCATGCCCCTCAAAGACGTCCTTGCCAGCATGAGTTTGCCCGCGGGTGTGCGCGACGTGCTGCTCAAGAGCGAGGGGCCTTACGGGCCCTACCTGCTGTTGAGCCTTTC
>JAVLFO010000004.1:0-2046 GCA_046052805.1 Aquabacterium sp.
CCGAGATCTACACTCGACTAGTCGTCGGCAGCGTCAGATGTGTATAAGAGACAGGTACTCGATGGTGTGCTGCTTGACCACTTCCATGGCGCCCAGGCTCTCGGCGCAGAGGGCCACGATGCCGCGGCCCACCGCGTGCTCGATGGTGGGCAGGCCTTGTCCCGCAGCACCCAAGAGCGCTGAGGCGGGCAGGTGCACGTCCTTCAAGCGCACAGTGGCCGAGCGGGTGCCATCCACATGCGTGTGCCCCTCGACTTGCACGCCGGGCGTGTCCAGCGGCAGCACGAACAGGGAGATGCCTTGCGGATGGGCCACATCGGCCTCGTCCCCCGAGGTGCGGGCCGACACGATGGCCACGCTGGCTTGCGCACCGTTGGGCACCACCACCTTGACGCCGTTGAGCACATAAGCACCGTCATGGGCTTGCGCCCGTGTGGCCACGCGCTGCAGCTCGTAATGCGACTGAGCCTCGTCCAGGGCCAGGGTGGCGATGGTGCGGCCTTCGATGATGTCGTTGAGCAGGTCGAGGTGCGCCTCGTTTGGCGCGCCCTGCAAAGCATGCACCAGCGCGCTGCCCGCCAGCACCGCGCTGGCCAGCACGGGTTCGACCACCAGGCTGCGCCCCAGCGATTCGAACACCACCGCGATGTCGTGCCCCGTGCCGCCAAAGCCGCCGTGGGCTTCGTCAAACAAGGCACCGATCACGCCCAGCTCGACCAGTTGCGCCCAGTGCTGCGGGCTGTGCCCCAGCGCCGATTGCACGACGGCGTGTCGCGTGGCGATGGGGTGTTGCGCGGCCAGGTAGCGCTCGAGCGAGTCGGCCAGCATGCGGCGGTCTTCGGTGTGGGTGAAGTTCATGGTGGGTGTCCTTCCGCGCGGCCTCACAGGCCCAGGATCATCTTGGAGATGATGTTCTTCTGGATCTCGTTGGAGCCACCGAAGATCGACAGCTTGCGGTTGTTGAAGTACTGGTTGGCGGCGAAGTGCGCTTCAGGCTGGCCTTCGCTGGCTTCGTCTGCGGCCAGCAAGGGCAGGGCGTGCGGCCCCATGGCGCGGCGCGTCAGGGCGTTGAGCTCTTGTCGGATCTCGGTGCCGCGGATCTTGAGCATCGAGCTTTCAGCCCCCGGTGCGCCGCCCCCGGCCACGGCCGCGATCACCCGTGCGTTCGTGGTCTTCATGTTCTCCAGGTCGATCTCGACCTTGGCCACGCGGGCGGCAAACAAGGGGTCTTGCGCCAAGGGCTTGCCGCCTTTGTGCACCCGCTGCGCAATGGCCTTGAGGCGCGCCAGTGCCGCGACCGAGAAGCCCACGCCGGCGATGTTGGTGCGCTCGTAGGTCAGCAGATATTTGGCGCAGGTCCAGCCTTTGTTTTCTTCGCCGACCAGGTTGCTCACGGGCACCTTCACATCGGTGAAGAAGACCTCGTTGACCTCGTGTGCGCCGTCCAGCGTGATGATGGGTCGCACCTCGATGCCAGGGCTGGCCATGTCGATCAGCAAGAAGCTGATGCCCTCTTGGGCCTTGGCTTCGCGGTTCGTGCGCACCAGGCAGAAGATCATGTTGGCGTGGTGGCCCAGCGTGGTCCAGGTCTTTTGGCCATTGACGACGTAGTGCTCGCCACTGGCGTCGCGCACGGCGGTGGTTTTGACCGAGGCCAGGTCAGAGCCTGCGCCAGGCTCCGAATAGCCCTGGCACCACCAGTCGCTGCCATCGAGGATGCGCGGCAGCCAGTGGCGCTTTTGTGCTTCGTTGCCGTACTTGATGAGCACCGGCCCCAGAATTTTCACGCCAAAGGGCAGGGTCCGCGGCGCATAGGCCAGGGCGCATTCGTTTTCAAAGATGAACTTCTCGACCGCGCTCCAGCCGGGTCCGCCATGTTCAATGGGCCAGTGGTTGGCTAGCCAGCCGCGCGCATGGAGCAAGGCGTGCCATTGCTCTTGGTCGGCCTTGCTCAGGTGCTGGCCTTGGCGCACCTTGTCGGTCAGGGCCGATGGCACGGTGTTGCGCAAAAAGGCTTGCACCTCGTCGCGAAAGGCCAGCTCTTTT
>JAVLFO010000005.1:0-9222 GCA_046052805.1 Aquabacterium sp.
GCGTCAGATGTGTATAAGAGACAGGTGGCGACTACCTGACCGCCTATGCCCACAACCAGTCCTTGTCGGTCAAAGAAGACCAGGTCGTGCGCAAGGGCCAGAAAATCGCCGAAATGGGGTCGACCGATTCCGATCGCGTGCAGCTGCACTTCGAGATCCGCAAACAAGGCAAACCGATCGATCCGGCCAAGCAGTTGCCGTCGCGCTGATCGATCGCTGGCCTGCAGTCCTGAGACAATCGGGGGATGAGCGATTCATCCCCCGTTTCCATTTCTGCCGACGCTGCAGTGGCCCCTGAGGCGGCCCTGGGTGCAGCCGTCGCTTCATCAACCCCTGCCGTGGCCCCCGTGCCGCCCCACTTGGCCTGGCTGAAGGTCGAGTCCCTGGACCTCGAGGCCCAGGGCGTGGCGCACCGCGATGACGGCAAGGTCGTGTTCATTGAAGACGCCCTGCCTGGCGAAGAAGTGCGCGTCAGTGTTTTTCGCAAGAAAAACAACTGGGAGCAGGCCACCATGACCGAGATGCGCAGCGAAAGCTCGCAGCGCGTCAAGCCCCATTGCGCTTACTTTGGCCTGTGTGGCGGCTGCAAGATGCAGCACTTCCATGCCAGCGCCCAGGTGGCCGTCAAGCAGCGCGTCCTTGAAGACAACCTCTGGCACCTGGGCAAGGTCAAGCCAGAGACCTTGTTGCGCCCCATCGAAGGCCCGGCCTGGGGCTACCGCTTCCGCGCCCGTTTATCGGTGCGCTATGTGGCCAAAAAAGGCACGGTGCTGGTCGGTTTTCACGAGCGCAAGTCGCGCTACGTCGCCGACATGAAGACCTGCGAGATCCTGCCGCCGCACGTCAGCCGTTTGCTGGTGCCGCTTCGCACGCTGATCGGTGGCATGGACCAGCGCGAACGCTTGCCGCAAATCGAAGTGGCCGTGGGCACGCAAGTCACCGTGCTCGTGCTGCGCCACCTCGAGCCCCTGACCGACGCCGACACCCAGCGCCTGCGCGACTTCGCCCAGGCGCACAGCCCGGCACAAGGCGGGCAGCAATCGATTTCGTGGTGGTTGCAACCCAAGGGCCCAGACACGGTTCATCCGCTGGACGAGGCCTTGCCTGCGCTCGACTACACCTTGCCTGAGTTCGGTATCCACATGCCTTTCAAGCCGACCGACTTCACGCAGGTCAACCACGCCATCAACCAGGTGCTGGTGGGCCGTGCCTTGCGCTTGTTGCAGGTGCAAAGCAGCGAGCGCGTCATCGACTGGTTCTGTGGCTTGGGCAACTTCACGCTGCCGCTGGCCACACAGGCCAAAGAGGTGCTGGGCATCGAGGGCAGCGAAACCCTGGTGGCCCGCTCGCGTGAAAACGCCCTGGCCAATGGCTTCTCGCACAACACCAGCTTCGTGGCGCGCAACCTCTTTGAAATCACCCCGCAAGAGCTGGCCTCATACGGCCATGCCGACAAGTGGTTGATCGACCCGCCGCGCGAAGGTGCATTTGCCTTGGCCAAGGCCATCGCCGACCTGCACCAAGACCCCAGCTTGGTGCCTGACTGGGTGCCGCCCAAGCGCATCGTCTATGTCAGCTGCAGCCCCGGCACCTTGGCGCGCGATGCGGGCTTGCTGGTGCATCAGGGGGGGTACCGCTGCGTGTCGGCCGGCGCGGTGAACATGTTCCCTCACACCGCCCACGTCGAAAGCATGGCCGTGTTCGAGCGCGACTGAGTCTGCCCAGCTTGTCCAGGCAGATCAAGCCTGGCAAGGCGCCCAAGAAAAAGGGGGCTCCGAAGAGCCCCCTTTGTGTTACCTGAGCGCCCAGTTTGGCGCTGGGCTGTGCCTTACAGCACTTCGGATGCGAAGTCTGCCAAGCGCGAGCGCTCGCCCCTGGCCAGCGTCACGTGGCCGCTGTGTGGCCAGCCCTTGAACTTGTCGACCGCATAGGTCAGCCCAGAGCTGCCTTCGGTCAGGTAAGGCGTGTCGATCTGCGCCAGGTTGCCCAGGCAGATGATCTTGGTGCCCGGACCTGCGCGCGTGATCAGCG
This sequence comes from Aquabacterium sp., assembly GCA_046052805.1. Classification (GTDB taxonomy): domain Bacteria; phylum Pseudomonadota; class Gammaproteobacteria; order Burkholderiales; family Burkholderiaceae_C; genus Aquabacterium. The sequence continues at coordinate 2,032 of JAVLFO010000005.1, forward strand.
TCTTCATTTGCTTGGGCGTGAGGTTTTGTGCCTCGTCAATGATCAGGAACTTGTTCAAGAAGGTGCGACCCCGCATGAAGTTCATCGACTTGATCTTGATCTTGCTGCGCACCAGTTCATTGGTGGCGGCACGCCCCCACTCGCCTGCGCTGCTGTCGCCACGCGCCAGCACCTCAAGGTTGTCATCCAGAGCGCCCATCCAAGGCGACATTTTTTCTTCTTCCGTGCCAGGCAAGAAGCCGATGTCCTCGCCCACCGGCACGGTCACGCGGGTCACGATGATTTCGGTGTAGCGGCGCTCGTCGAGCACTTGGCTCAAGGCCGCAGCCAGCGTCATCAAGGTCTTGCCGGTACCGGCTGAGCCCGTCAGGGTGACGAAATCGCACTCGGGATCCATCAGCAGGTTCAGGGCGAAGTTCTGCTCGCGGTTGCGCGCCGACACGCCCCAGACCGCATGCTTTTGGTGGGCAAAGTCTTTGAGGGTGCGCAGCACCGCGCTCTTGCCCGTGATCTCGGTGACCTTGCCGTACCAAGGCGTCGTGCCTGGGCTCTCAACGTACACAAACTGGTTGACCAGCAGCACCGGTACCATGGGGCCGCTGATGCGGTAATAGGTGATGCCCGCTTGCTGCCAGCTCTCCATGCCCTTGGCGTGGCGTTCCCAAAAGTCGGCGGGCAAGGCCAGCACGCCGGTGTACATCAGGTCGCCGTCTTCCAGCGTTTTGTCGTTGAAGTAATCCTCGGCAGGCAGGCCCAAGGCGCGGGCTTTGATCCGCATGTTGATGTCTTTGGACACCAGCACCACATCGCGGCCAGGGTGTTCTTTGCGCAATGCTTGAACGACGCCCAAGATTTGGTTGTCAGCCTTGCCTGCAGGCAGCCCGGCCGGCAAATTGATCTCCATGCCGGTTGTCTGGAAGTACAGCTTGCCGGTGGCTTCCACATGGCCCGTCTTGGCCAGCGCGATGCCCGAAGCCGGGTCCATCTGCTGACGGCTGTTCATGTCAGCGGCCAGTGCATCCAGGTCGCGGCTGACTTGACGGGCGTTGCGCGCCACTTCGGTCATGCCCTTCTTGTGCCCGTCCAGCTCTTCGAGCGTGATCATGGGCAAGAAGACATCGTGTTCGGCAAAGCGGAACAGCGACATGGGGTCGTGCATCAGCACATTGGTGTCAAGCACAAACAGACCGGGCGCGCCGTTGGTGGTCTTGCGGCGGGCACCGCCCGTGGCGCTGACGCTGGGGCGCGACTTGGCCGAACTGCTGGCCGGTGCGCTGCTTTCGATGCGTGGCGCAGGGCTGCTGATGCGGTCGGCCTTGGTGGGGGTGGTTTTGCGGCCGGGCGCCTTGGCCTGAATGGGCTGAGGGCTGGCTGCCGGTGCTTTGACCAGTTCCAACACGGGGGCAGCCAAGGGTTCGGCCATTTGCGCGACCGGGCGTGCCGAGGCACTCGTGGGCGCTTTCGTCGATTTGCTGGGCTTGGCCGCCTTGGGCTGTGCAGCGAAGTCGAGGTCGCTCAGCATGTCTGCGCGTTTGGTGGGCTGCTTTGGCAAAGGCATGTTCAGGTCCTTGGGCAGTGAGGCACAAACAAAAAAGGCCGCACAGGGTGGTGTGCGGCCTCGGCTGGGGCGATCAGACAGACAACGCAATGACGCGTGCTGGATCGGAGTGAATCTTCAAAACTGAGACGACAAAAGCTCAGGGGCATGCAATAGATTATGCACACTCGGGCGGTCTCGGGTTGGCGTGTCGATGCCTTACAACAGCCCGATTGAGGGGCCGGGCGGCGTACCGCCCGGTGGTGTTGTCAGGCAGCCTCTTGCTTGAGGCCTTGCACGGCCTTGAGCACGTCTTCGACGTGACCGGCGACCTTGATGCCGCGCCATTCTTCGCGCAGCACACCGTCAGGCCCGATCAAGAAGGTCGAGCGCTCGATGCCCTTGACCTTTTTGCCGTACATGATCTTGTTCTTGACCACACCGAACATGTGGCAGAGCTTTTCTTCGGTGTCGGCAATGAGCTCGTAGGGCAACTCAAGGTTTTGCTTGAACTTGTCGTGCGAGGTGAGGTTGTCTCGGGATACGCCGAAGACGACCGCACCAGCCTGGACAAATTCCTTGTGTTTGTCACGGAATTGCATGGCTTCAGTGGTGCATCCGGGTGTATGGTCCTTCGGGTAGAAGTACAGCACCACGGTTTGACCGATGTAGCCCTGGGGTGTGAATTTCACACCGCCGGTTGCGACAGCTTCAAATTCCGGCAGAGATTTGTTGAGGGCGGGTGTCATGTTGGGGTGATCAGCAGCCTGCGTGAGTAGCCCTTGATTATAAAGGCTTATGAGCACTCGCCTTGATGTGAGGCGCCAATCCCTCAAAAGGGGCTGGTTAGCCCTTGATCAGCAAGGCCGCCATCGCCTTGCGCCCTTCACCCACCAAGATGTTGTAGGTGCGGCAGGCGGCAGCCGTGTCCATGGTCTCAACGCCGATGCGGGCGGCCATCAAGCTGCGCAGCAAAGCCGGTGAAGGGAAGCGCAGCGTGGGCCCGCTGCCAAAAATCACCAGCTCAGGTTGGGCTGCGGCGATTTGCGCAAAGTGGGCCTCAGTGAGTTCGCTCACGTCACTGGCAGGCCAAGCGACAACTTCTCCGGTGGCTGGCACCAAGATGCTGTGCGTGAACGTTTGGTCGTTGACTCGCACGGCGCCCGCGTCATGCGACTTGATCACGTTGACGCCCTCGGCGATGTCGGGTTGCAGTTTCATGTGGCGAGATGCGGTTGGGGTCACCCGTGGCGGGGTGGGTCGTCGTCAAGGGGCTGTGGTTAAATTCTAGCTTTTCCCGATTTTGTCCGTCGCCGGAGACCATTTTGAAGCCCATCGCCAAATCCAGCAAACTCGCCAACGTCTGTTATGACATCCGTGGGCCCGTGCTGGAAAAGGCGCGCCAGATGGAGGAAGACGGGCACAAGATCATCAAGCTCAACATCGGCAACCTGGCCGTGTTTGGCATCGAGCCCCCTGACGAGATCGTGCAAGACATGATTCGCAACCTGTCGGGCGCAGCCGGTTACACCGACAGCAAGGGCCTGTTCGCGCCTCGCAAGTCCATCGTGCACTATTGCCAGGAGCAGGGCGTCAAGGGCGTCACCATCGACGACGTGTACCTGGGCAACGGCGCTTCTGAGCTGATCGTGATGGCGCTCAACGCGCTGCTCAACGAGGGCGACGAAGTGCTGCTGCCAGCGCCCGACTACCCTCTGTACACCGCCGCAGTGGCTTTGTCTGGCGGACGCCCCGTGCATTACATCTGCGATGAGCAGCAAGATTGGTACCCTGACATCGCCGACATCCGCGCGAAGGTCACGCCCAACACGCGCGCCATCGTGGTCATCAACCCGAACAACCCCACGGGCGCGCTGTACCCCGAGAGCTTGCTCAAAGAGATCATCCAGGTTGCCCGCGAGCACCAGCTCATCATCTTGGCTGACGAGATCTATGACAAGACCTTGTTCGACGGCAATGTGCACACCGCCATGGCCTCGCTGGCCGATGACGTGCTGATGCTCACCTTCAACGGCCTGAGCAAGAACTACCGCTCGTGCGGCTACCGCGCAGGCTGGATGGTGGTGTCGGGCGAAAAGCGCCATGCCAAGGACTACATCGAGGGCCTGAACATGCTGGCGTCGATGCGCTTGTGCGCCAACACGCCTGGCCAGTTGGCCATCCAAACGGCCTTGGGCGGCTACCAAAGCATCAAAGACTTGGTGGCGCCCACGGGCCGTCTGTGCAAGCAACGTGACTTGGCCTACGAGCTGCTCAACCAGATCCCCGGCGTGAGCGTGGTCAAGCCCAAGGGCGCGCTGTACATGTTCCCCAAGCTTGACCCCAAGATGTACCCGATCGCCGACGACCAGCAATTCGCCTACGAGCTGTTGGCCGAAGAAAAAGTGCTGATCGTGCAAGGCACGGGCTTCAACTGGACGCACCCGGATCACTTCCGTTTGGTGTTCTTGCCCAACACCGATGACCTTGCCGACGCCATTGGCCGCATTGCCCGTTTCTTGGACGGCTACCGCAAGCGCCACGCCTGATCCGCCCAACACCCTTTGTTTGTGACTGCGCTGCCCACAAGGCACGCGCTTGAGAGAGAAAAACGACCATGAGCCAAGAACAACTGCGACCCGTGAAGGTCGGCCTGCTGGGCATCGGTACCGTCGGTGGCGGCACCTTCACCGTGCTGCAACGCAACCAAGAAGAAATCCGCCGCCGTGTGGGCCGTGGCATTGAAATCACCATGGTGGCCGACCTCAACACCGATCTGGCCAAGAAGGTCGTGGGCGACGCCGCCCAGGTCGTGTCTGACGCCCGCGCCGTGATTGCCAACCCCGAGATCGACGTCGTGGTGGAGCTGATCGGCGGCTACGGCATTGCCAAGGCCCTGGTGCTCGAAGCCATTGCGGCTGGCAAGCACGTGGTCACGGCCAACAAGGCCTTGCTGGCTGTGCACGGCACCGAGATTTTCGCGGCTGCCCGCGCCAAGGGCGTCGTGGTGGCTTTTGAGGCCGCTGTGGCCGGTGGCATCCCCATCATCAAGGCGCTGCGTGAAGGCTTGAGCGCCAACCAAGTCCAATGGGTGGCCGGCATCATCAACGGCACGACCAACTTCATCTTGTCCGAAATGCGTGACAAGGGCTTGGACTTCGACGTGGTGCTCAAAGAGGCGCAACGCCTGGGTTACGCCGAAGCCGACCCGACCTTCGACATCGAAGGCGTCGATGCGGCCCACAAGGCCACGCTGCTGAGCGCCATCGCCTTTGGCGTGCCGGTGCAGTTCGACAAGGCCCACGTGGAAGGCATCACCCAGCTGTCGGCCACCGACATCAAGTACGCCGAGCAACTGGGCTACCGCATCAAGCTCTTGGGCATTGCCCGCCGCCAAGCCAATGGCATCGAGCTGCGCACGCACCCGACACTGGTGCCCAACAAGCGCCTGATCGCCAACGTGGAGGGCGCCATGAACGCCGTGATGGTGCAAGGCGATGCCGTGGGCACCACCATGTACTACGGCAAGGGCGCAGGCTCTGAGCCCACCGCGTCGGCCGTGATCGCCGACCTGGTCGACATCGCTCGCCAGATCGACGCAGCGCCAGGCACCCGCGTGCCGTCCTTGGCCTTCCAGGACGATTCGATGTCGGCCCTGCCGATCTTGCCGATCGAAGCCGTGGTCACGTCCTTCTACCTGCGTTTGCGCGTGGCCGACCAAGCCGGCGTGCTGGCCAAAATCACCGGCATCCTGGCCGAGCAAGGCATCAGCATCGACGCGGTCATTCAGCGCGAAGCCGATGAGGTGAGCGGCGAAGGTGGCAACCAAACCGACCTGATCATCCTGACGCACGACACCAAGGAAGGCGCCATGAACACGGCCTTGGCCGCCATGCAAGCGCTGCCCACCGTGTTGGCCCCGATCGTCAAGCTGCGCAAGGAAGAGCTGGCCTGAGCCCAGCCGCAAGAACCATGAAATACATCAGCACCCGCGGTGACAAAACCGAGCGCGGTTTCTCGGAAATCCTGCTCGAAGGCCTGGCGCCCGATGGCGGCCTGTACCTGCCCACGTCTTACCCCAAGATCGACGACGCCACGCTCACCCAATGGCGCGGCTTGAGCTACGCCGAATTGGCTGGCGAGATCCTGTCGCTGTACATCGACGACATGCCGCAAGCCGACGTCAAGGCGCTGGCCGCCAAGACCTACACGCAAGCGGTGTACGGCTTCCCTGAGATCACACCCCTGAAGCCGCTGGAGCCGGGTCTGGCCCTGCAAGCCCTGTCGAACGGCCCCACGCTGGCCTTCAAGGACATGGCCATGCAGTTGCTGGGCAACCTGTTCGAGTACGAACTGGGCCGCCGTGGCGAGTCGCTCAACATCCTGGGTGCCACTTCGGGTGACACGGGCAGCGCGGCCGAATACGCCATGCGCGGCAAAAAGGGCGTTCGCGTGTTCATGCTGTCACCGCATGGCCGCATGAGCCCCTTCCAGCAGGCGCAGATGTTCAGCCTGCAGGACCCCAACATCCACAACCTCGCGGTGGAAGGCGTGTTCGACGACGCGCAAGACATCGTCAAGGCCGTCTCGAACGATTTGGCCTTCAAGCGCAAGTACAAGATCGGTACGGTCAACTCGATCAACTGGGCGCGTTTGCTGGCCCAGGTCGTGTACTACTTCGCTGGCTACTTCTATGCCACCAAGTCCAACGCCGAGAAGGTCAGCTTCACGGTGCCTTCGGGCAACTTCGGCAATGTGTGCGCCGGCCATGTCGCCCGCATGATGGGCTTGCCCATCGACACCCTGGTGGTGGCCACCAACGAGAACAACGTGCTGGACGAGTTCTTCCGCACGGGCGCTTACCGTGTGCGCGGCAGTGCCGAAACGTACGAAACCTCGTCGCCCTCGATGGACATCTCCAAAGCCTCGAACTTCGAGCGCTTTGTGTTTGACCTCTTGGGCCGCGATGGTGCCAAGGTCAAGTCGCTGTTCAAAGATGCGATCGAGCAAGACGGCGGTTTCCATGTCTCGCCCGAGGAATTTGCCAAGGTGGCGCAATATGGCTTCGTGTCGGGTGCCAGCAAGCACAGCGACCGCCTGGCCACCATCAAAGACACCTTTGAGCGCTTTGGCGTGGTCATCGATACCCACACGGCCGACGGCCTGAAGGTGGCGCGCGAGCACACCAAGCCCGGCGTGACCATGCTGGTGCTGGAAACGGCCTTGCCGTGCAAGTTTGCAGAGACCATCGTGGAGGCCATTGGCCAGGCGCCTGCGCGTCCTCAATGGATTGCGGGCCTCGATGGCCTAGAGAGCCTGCCCAAGCGTTTTGTCGTGGTTCCCAAGGTCACTCAGGTGGTCAAGGACTACGTCGTCCAGCACTGCAACGACTGATCCGGTCGAGGAGGGCGCATGGCCCCGGTTTTCAAGCCTTTGATGCCTCTGGATGAGGCTTGGTCGCGTTTGAAAGACGCGGCTTTGGCCCACCGGGCAGACCAGCCCCCACTGACGGAGCGCGTCGACAGCTTCGAGGCCTTGAGCCGCGTGCTGGCGCAATCGCTGACATCGGGTGTGGACGTGCCCCCGCTGGACAACAGCGCTGTCTCTTATACACATCTGACGCTGCCGACGACTAGTCGAGTGTAGATCTCGGT
>JAVLFO010000006.1:0-5544 GCA_046052805.1 Aquabacterium sp.
ATTCTTGATGAGGCTGACTATGAGGATTGGTTGAGTCCTGACTCCAGCTCGGCACATGGCCTGATCCGGCAGTTCGATGCGGAGCGTCTGATTGCTTGATATGCGGTGACTGAAAGCCGTGCATTTAGCGAATGGCAATGCCAACTGAGACAAGTCTGAATGGCGGCTTCAGGCTGTGTGCGGTTGTTCGATCTGTGCTCAGCGACTGGCTGCTACCGACCCCTTGCCGCCGTTGACGTCTGGGATACAGGTCCGTGGAAAGCAGCCCATGAGCGCGGGAGATCACCGGCCGGGCGCGGAGTGGCACTTACCGGGACGCAACTTTCAGCCCATCTCTGCCAATGCTGGAATGCGCAGAGCAGGCTGAGCTCCAGTCGCACTCAGGCCTTGTGGGTCAACTGGTCGGCAGTGAATTGCAGTGCGCGCAGCGCAAGTGCCAGATCCTCGCTGTATTGGGCCTGCACGATGGCGCCCTCCACAGCGATGGCCAGGGCCTCGGCCATCTGCCGCCGCTGGCCCGACGGCGACAACAAAGCTTCGATGGCATCAGTCATCTGCTGCTTGTGCTGGCGCGTGACCTCAACGACTGCAGGAATTGCGGGGCCCATCTCGCTGACGCCGTTGAGAAAGGCACAGCCGCGGAAACCGCCGAGCGCCTGGCCGCTGAACCATTCGTTCAGCACGGGCGGCAGCGCCTGTGCACCCCGTGACGCGCCGCCGTGGCGCGCCAAGGCCTGCGTGAACCACGCCATCCACAGGTCGTGCCGACGGTTCAGGTACGCCAGGATCAGGTCGTTCTTGCTCGGGAAGTGCCTGTAGAAGGTCACCTTGGTCACGCCGGCCTCGGCGATGACGCGGTCGATCCCGGTGGCCCGTAGGCCTTCGGCATAGAAGAGGTCGTGCGCCGTGCGCAGGATGCGTTCTCTTGCGGGCAGCTCGCCCATGTCGACATCAGTGCGTGGGGTCATACCCGCACTATAGACAAACCTGTCTATATACGCCAGAATCGACACGTAGACAGATCTGTCTACATACGCCGGACTCCGGCCCATCCTGACCCTTCACCGAAAGCCACTGCCATGGACACCCGCCCCCCGCTGCCGCCGTTCACCCGTGAAACGGCCATTCAGAAGATTCGCCTAGCCGAAGACGGCTGGAACAGCCGCGATCCCGCACGAATCGTGCTGGCCTACAGCCCCGACACGGTCTGGCGCAACCGGGCGGAGTTCCCCCGGGGCCGCGCTGAGGCGCAAGCCCTGCTGGAGCGCAAGTGGGCGCGGGAGCTGGACTACCGCTTGATCAAGGAGCTCTGGGCCTTCGAGGGCAATCGCATCGCGGTGCGGTTTGCGTACGAGTGGCACGACGACGCCGGCAATTGGTTCCGCAGCCACGGCAACGAGAACTGGGCGTTCGACGAACAGGGCTTGATGACGCATCGCCACGCGAGCATCAACGACCAGCCCATCCAGGACGAGGACCGCAAGTTTCATTGGCCACTCGGCCGACGCCCGGACGACCATCCAGGGCTCACGGCGCTGGGTCTTTGACCAGAGCGCACAGCCACGCCAGACGCGTGCAAGCCGAGCCCCATTGTCACGGAACCAACCACCCGTCTGCACCGAGAACTGATGCGAGGGATGGCGCAGTTCGAGCAGAGAAGCGGCCCCGGCTTGCCCGTCCAGAGCAAGCGCCCCTCCCTCACTCCCGCAACGCCAATGCGGTCGTTCACGAGGGGCCGCTTGTGGCTCAAAGGCGACCATGGCTTCGAGGTAGCCCCTGGCTAAGCATTGACGGCTAGGGTCACCAGAACCGATACCTTTATGCAGCGCGCGCTTGATTGAGCGATCACCGGCTGACCCTCAGCGGGAAAGACTGTAGGCAGTAAAAAGCGGTCGGCCAGAACATCGATCACTCGCTAGCGAAGCTCGAAACTAGCAGGGGACCTCTTGTCGGCAAAGACCCCGTAAGCAAGCTTCATTGAATTTCGCCCTGCAAACACGGGTCAATCTGGCGCCTTGACGCAGCTTGTTCAAGCTGGCAAGCGGAAGCGCGCTACGCCGATCTTGAGGTCGGCGGCGAGTTGGCGCATCGAATCTGACGCAGCCGCCGTTTCCTCGGCCAGGGCCGTGTTCTGCTGGGTCATGCTGTCCAGGCGCTGAACTGATTCGGAGATGCCGTTCACGCCTACAGTTTGCTGCCCTGAGGCGCCAGCCACTTCGCCCACCAGCGTGCGTATCTGCCCAGCATGCTCGACGAGCTCGTCCATGCTGAGACCGGCCCGCTGCACAGCGGTGGCGCCCTGGGTGGTTAGTTCAGCATTCGCGCCGATCAAATGCTTAATCTCGCGTGCAGCCATAGCACTGCGACGCGCAAGGCTACGCACCTCGCTGGCAACCACGGCGAAGCCACGGCCCTGCTCACCGGCGCGTGCCGCTTCCACTGCGGCGTTCAGCGCCAAGATGTTGGTCTGGAAGGCAATAGAGTCGATGGTGTTGTTAATGTCGGCAATACGGCGCGAGGCGTCCTGGATTTTGGTCATTGTCTGTACCACTTCGGCCACCACTGCGCCTCCCTGGCCGGCCTGCTCTGCATTGCGCTGCGCCAAGTCGGAAACCTGCGCGCTTTGCCGTGCGGTATCCGAGACGGTCGCATTGATCTGCTCAATCGAAGCAGCCGCGGCCTGCAGTTGCGCGGCCGTTTGCTCGGTACGGCCAGACAAGTCGCTCGAGCAAGCTGCGATTTCCTGCGCCGCGGTGACGATGCCGTCTGTGGCACCGCGCACATCCGACACGATGGCCACAAGCGACCCATGTGTTCTCGCCAGGGCTAGCATCAGATCTGCGGTCTCATCGCGGCCCCGGGCCTGCGGCACCCGGCTGAGATCACCCACCGACATCGCCTGCATGTGGCTGTTGAGATCAGCGAAGCCGTCCTCCATAACGAGCCGGAAGCTTACAAACATATATGCGGCCAGGGACACGCAGGCCAGCGCCAGGGCTGCCTTCAGGTTTCGTTGAGTTTCCAAGTTGGTCTGACGCGCTTCCAGCCGGCCATCCAGCGCAGGCAAGGTGCGGTCATACAAACCCAGCAGTACTTGCACCGCGCGTGCACCGGCCTTGAACACTTCATCGGGCTCTGCGGCGGCCTTGATCAGTTCGGTGGGGTGGGCTTCCTCTCTAAACTTGTAAACAGCTTTCAGCGACTTTAGGTCCAGGGCTTGCTCGAGCTGCGGGGAAACTTTTTGCGCCTTGTCGAAAGAGCTTTGCAGGTCCTCCAGCCCAGTTGCCACGCGGGCGCTCCACACCGATACGCGGCTGTACTGCTCAGGGTTATCTAGACCGCCTTTGGCAACGCCGTAGGTGCTCCAGCCCCAAATCTGGCCAAGGTCGTCAGCCAAGCGCGGCAGCACCAAGAACAGGCCGTTGACGAGGTAATAGCTGTCTAGGTCAGGGTCCAGCACCAGGTTCGATTCGTCGGTGATTCCGCGCAACAGGGCTTGTACGGCCTCGGCCGTCGGGCCGAAGGCGGTGCGGCCTTTGGCGTCCACTCGCAGGCCGTTCTGTGCCGTGGCGCTCCAGGCGGCACGCAAGGCTCTGTTGCGTGCGCCCAGGGACAGCGGGTCACCGGTGCTTTGCAGGTGTGCATCGAGCGCCTTGAGCGCGTCCTCTGTGCGTTCGCGGGCTGCTTGGTATGCTAGCCCCACCTCGTAGCCGCCAAGCCCGGCGCGCACTGTGTTGCGGGTATCAAGCACACCGCGCATCACGGGCACCAGCGCCGTCATCGCGGCAACGCCCAGGCGTTCCTTGCGAGTGAAGTCAACTTGCTCCTGCACCGTCTTCAGGTATGCAATGCCAAACACAAAGATAGGCACAAAAAACACCAGCGAAATCAAAGCCGCTTTGCCATGAAAACGCAATCTCGAGAACAGCTGGAGCCCTGGCGACCACAAAGCCCAATGTGGCGCCTGGGATGGAACTGTGGGTTGGTTAAAACTCGAAGAATCGGACATCTTGAACCTTGTTTACTGCAGTGCTGCCTGAAGAGGCCTTCGGCCTCCACATTTCCGGGCGTTAAGCGCCACAACGCCTCCAGCCCACCCCGCATACAGGCATCGTTAACGGTTAACTCCCGCGGGACTTGAGTAGCAGACTGACAAAAGTGGTAATGATTTGGAGTTGGCGAGAGTGACCTGCCCCCTGCAGCCCTACCGATTATTCGCAGATGGGTCGAGAGAGTCAGTCCCCATGTACCGATAGCAGGTGTCCGAGACGACCTCGGCTCACACCCAGCCTTGCCGCCAAAGACTCGCGTCGGTCAGCTCGCGCCAGTGCAGCAAATACACCTGCTTGGAATGCACGGCCTCAAGTTCGACCTGCTCGACGCGCATCGAGGGTGGTTCGGGTTCGATGACGCGCGCGACGACGAAGTGCTTCTCGTGATTGCGTGGCTTCACCGCCGTCCACTTCGTCATCAACAGCTTCTTCGGGCTCAGTGGGTTCTTCGGCGCCGCATGTTTGGGCGCGGTTGATACACCCTCAAGCTCGAGATCAGGTTTCATAGGTGGTGATGATGCAGCACAGGTCGATGAACCGACGGCTTTTCGCCAGACAGACGGCATTTGTCGAGCGCGTCTACGCATAGGTGAACGATTGCTTGATGCATGTCACCGCGTGTATCGCAGCCAAACGTGGAGGGCAGCAACCGCTACATAGCAGACGCTCATCGAGCAAATGCTGCTCAAGGCGGGTTGCCGCCATCCAATCTCAGCCTGGGCGGGCTTTTTGGACCTACAGGCCATCAAAGTCACGTAATTCGTCCGCCTCGCCCCCGCATGGCTGGCGGAGTTGAAGGTGGTGCGCCAAGCTGGTGCGGATGAACTGCTTTTCAACGTGGCGGTTACGGCGGTTCTTCTTGGCAGAAGATCGCTGCCCCAAACGCTTGTCCAGCACGAGCTCCTCCAAGTGACTCAGGTCACCCAGATCCTCGACGGCGCGAAGTGAGTTACGCAAAGGCATGGCGATAGGCGGGGTAGCAGGAGTACCGGATATGTAGTCACTCTAAATTCGACACGGTTCATCGATCACCTCCAGAGCCCCTAACACCTGCGACATTTGCAGGCCAAGAGCCATGCGGCTGCGCCACTTCGCGGCCGGATCCTAGACTTGTGGCGTCAGTATTGCTGCCCACCCGACGCCATGAATGCCCCCTTGGATGACCCCAACGAGATCCGTCAGCGCATCTGGCGAGAACTGGGGCGAGCCAGCCTGGATCGCCACCACGCCTGGCGGACGCCCGTCCTGGCGACCTCGACTGAAGACGACGGTGTTGATGCGCGCACCTTGATCCTGCGGCGCGCTGACGTGGCCCCCGGTACCCTTGTGTTCTTCACTGACAATCGCAGCCGCAAGGTTGCCGAGATCTCACATTGCTCCAGCGCCATGCTCGTTTTCTGGAGCGCCCGGCTGCGGTGGCAGTTGCGCGCTCGGGTCAACGTGTCTGCCCAAACGAGCGGCCCTGAAGTGGACGCACTGTGGCAACGCGTTA
>JAVLFO010000007.1:0-3067 GCA_046052805.1 Aquabacterium sp.
CCGAGATCTACACTCGACTAGTCGTCGGCAGCGTCAGATGTGTATAAGAGACAGGGCCGGGACGAACCTCGGGGGGTGTCATGGGGGCGCGGCCATGGCTCAGGTCTTTGGCGCGGCTCACCAAAAAGTCGACCAGGTGGTTGCGCAGGGCATAGAACTGCGGCTCGTGGTGCAGGCCTGCCCGTTGGCGGTCACGCGGCAAGGTGTTGACCACGATCTCGGCGACGCGGGCGCGCGGGCCGTTGCCCATCAGCAAGATCTTGTCGGCCAGCAAGATGGCCTCGTCCACGTCGTGCGTGATCATGAACACCGTCTGCTGGGTCTGTGCGCAAATGCGCAGCAGCTCGTCCTGGATGGTGCCGCGCGTGAGCGCGTCCAGCGCACCAAAGGGCTCGTCGAGCAAGAGCATCTTGGGCTCGATGGCGAAGGCGCGGGCAATGCCCACGCGTTGCTTCATGCCGCCCGACAGCTGCGAGGGCTTCTTGTCAAGCGCCGCGCCCAAGCCCACCATCTGCACATAGGTTTCGACCTGCGCATTGACCTCGGCGCGGCTTTTGGCGGGCCACTTCGAGCGGACCGCAAAGGCGATGTTTTCACGCACCGTGAGCCACGGCATCAAGGCATGCCCTTGAAAGACCACACCGCGCTCCAAGCCCGGTGCGGCCACCTCGCGGCCGTCCATGAACACGTGGCCGGCGCTGGCGTGCTCCAAGCCCGCCAAGGCGTTAAGGATGGTGGTCTTGCCGCAGCCCGAGTGCCCAATGATGCAAACGAACTCACCACGCTGGATGCGAAAGTGCACGCCCTCGAACACGGCCTCGGCAGCACCAGGGTAGGTCTTGCCCAAGCCTTCGACTTGCAGGAAGGGGCGCGAATCTGGCATTGACGTGAAGGGATCAGTCTGCATAGCTCACCGCCTTTTGCAAGCGGGCAAAGGCCGCGTCCAAAATCATGCCCACCACGCCAATGCACAAGATCGCAAAGATCACGTCGGGCAGGGACAGGTTGTTCCACTCGTTCCAGACAAAGTAGCCAATGCCCGTACCGCCCACCAGCATCTCGGCTGCCACGATCACCAGCCACGCAATGCCCATGCTGATGCGCATGCCCGTGACGATGGTGGGTGCCGCCGCCGGCAAGATCACCTCGCGGGCCGTGCGCCAGGCCGAGACCTCCAGCGTGCGGGCCACGTTGAGCCACTCTTTGCGCACATTGGCGACGCCAAAGGCGGTGTTGATCAGCATGGGCCAGATCGAGCAAATGAAGATCACAAAGATGCCCGAGATGGCCGAGTCCTTGATGGTGTAGAGCGCCAGCGGCATCCACGCCAAGGGCGAGATGGGCTTGAGCACCTGGATGAACGGGTCAACCGCACGGTGCAGCAGAGGCGACATGCCAATGGCAAAGCCCAGCGGGATGGCCACCAGCGCGGCGATCAAGTAGCCCAAGGCGACGCGGCCCAGTGAGTAAGCCACCTGGATGCCCACGCCCTTGTCGTTGGGGCCGTTGTCGTAGAACGGGTCGCTCAGGTGGTGCACCACCACGCGCCCCATCTGCAACAAGGTGGGGAAGCTCGACGTGCCACCGGGCTCGCCCGGCGCAGCCATTGGGTCTTTGCCCATGAGCTTCATGTACTCGATCTGCTCGGCAGACAGCTTGGGTGCCACAACCTGCTTGGGCAGCGTCGCCAGGTACCAGATGCCCAGCAGCACCGCCAGGATCAAGGCCGAGAGCAGGGCCGCTCGGGCCCGCTCGCTGCGCCACCATGTTGACTGCACGTTCATGCCAAGGCCTCAGGTGCGCTTGATCGCAAAGCTGTTGATGTAGGGCTCGGGCTTCATGGGGTCGAACGCCTTGCCCATGACCTTGAAGCCAGGGTAGGCCGTGCCGGTGGGCGGCGTCTCACCCAAAGCCTTCATGTGCTTCTTGGCATCGGTCAGCAAGAAGACCTTCTCGGCCAGTTGCTGGTAATTGACCTCGCCCTTCACATAGCCCCAACGCTTCATTTGCGTGAGCATCCACACCGCCATCGACTGCCACGGGATGGGGTTGAAGTCGGCGCGGTCGGGCACGTTGCGCACATTGCCCAGGCCGTCTGCGAACTTGCCGGTCAGGACCTGGGTCAGCACGGCTTCGGGCTGGTTGAGGTATTCCTTGGGTGCGATCACCTTGGCGATCAGCTCGCGGTTCTTGGCCTGGCGGGCCATGGCCGCTGAGGTCAGCACCGCGCGGTACAGGGCCGCGAAGGTGTTGGGGTTTTGTTCGATGAACTCGCCGCTGGTGCCAAAGGCGCAGCAGGGGTGTCCGTCCCAAATGTCTTTGGTGAGCATGTGGATGAAGCCCACTTCGTCGAACACGGCGCGCTGGTTGAAGGGGTCGGGGCCGAGGTAGCCATCGATGTTGCCGGCGCGCAGGTTGGCCACCATCTCGGGTGGCGGCACCACGCGGATCTGGATGTCCTTGTCCGGGTCCAGGCCCGCTTCGGCCACGTAGTAACGCAACAAGAAGTTGTGCATCGAGTACTCAAAGGGCACCGCGAACTTGAAGCCCTTCCAGTCTTTGGGGTCGCGCTTGTCTTTGTGCTTGAGGGCCAGGGTGATGGCCTGTCCATTGGTGTTCTGGATCGTGGCCACGTGCATGGGCTTGGCCACCGAGCCCAACCCCATGCTGATCGACAAGGGCATGGGCGACAAGAAATGCGTGGCGTCGTATTCCTTGTTGATCATCTTGTCGCGGATCAGGGCCCAGCCGGCCGTCTTGACCACGCTCACGTCCAGCCCCTGCTTTTTGTAAAAGCCCAGGGGGTGCGCCATGATCAAGGGGGTGGCGCAGGTGATGGGGATGAAGCCGATCTTGAGCTGCTTCTTTTCCAGTGGCGCCGACTCTTCGGCCATGGCCTGCAGGCTGGCCGTGGGCAACACGCTGCCGATGGCGGCCATGGCCGTGCCCTTGCCCACCGCACGCAAGAAGCGGCGGCGCACCTCGTCTTGCGGGAACAGGGCTTTGACCAGGCTGGCCTGGATGAACTCGCGCGAGTAAGCCTCGAAGTCGGCGC
The DNA here is from genome assembly GCA_046052805.1 of Aquabacterium sp. Taxonomy (GTDB): domain Bacteria; phylum Pseudomonadota; class Gammaproteobacteria; order Burkholderiales; family Burkholderiaceae_C; genus Aquabacterium. Next base: position 3,056 of record JAVLFO010000007.1, read on the forward strand.
TCTCGCTGCGCT
>JAVLFO010000008.1:0-4956 GCA_046052805.1 Aquabacterium sp.
CCGAGATCTACACTCGACTAGTCGTCGGCAGCGTCAGATGTGTATAAGAGACAGGGCATAAGGCATCGGAGCGGCGATGCACTGGGGCGTCAGCGCATCAAGGCGCCAGGCGCTGTCGCACCCAGCCGTCGCCCTCTTGCACGAACACAATGCGGTCGTGCAGACGCGAGCTGCGGCCTTGCCAGAACTCCCAGCGGTCTGGCACCAGACGGAAACCACCCCAGTGGGGCGGACGCGGCGGATCTTCGCCCAAGCTGGCCTGCTGCGCAGCCCATGCAGCCTCTAGGTCGGCACGCGAGGCCAAGATCTGGCTTTGCGGCGACGCCCAAGCACCGATGCGCGAGCCCAGCGGGCGGCTGCGGTAGTAGTCATCCGACTCGGCATCAGAGACGCGCTCAACGCGCCCCTCGATGCGCACCACCCGCTCCAACTCGCCCCAGAAAAACTGCATGGCCGCGAAGGGGTTGCTCGCCAGGTCTTGCCCCTTGCGGCTGTTGTAGTTGGTGAACCAGACCAGCCCGCGCTCGTCAGCCCCCTTGAGCAGCAGCACGCGCGTGGAGGGGCGCCCTGTCGCGGCCACGGTGGCCAGCGTCATGGCGTTGGGCTCGAGGGCCTGAGCCTTGACCGCCTCGTCAAACCATTGGTGGAACTGCTCCACGGGTTGCGGGTGAACGTGCGACTCATCGAGTGCAGCTTGTTCATAGCTTTTGCGCATTTGCGCCAGATCGTGTCTTGGCTTGTCCATGCTGAGAGTATCGGCCAGATCGATTCACACCTGAAATGACCCTGATCAACGCGGGCAACGGGTATGCACTTAAGTGAAGCCACGCTGGTGCAGTGCACCAAAAAAGCGAACACTTTGTTGCAATACATCCGACAAAACCCAGATGCCCAACCGCCCCACCCTCATCGTGCTTGCAGACTGCGCGAGCGTGGGTGAAAACAAGGCATCCGCAGGCACGCAAAGCAGCCATGACTCGGCTGCTGCACACTTTGCGCACATCGGTGAGATGCTCAAAACGGTGGCTGACAGCCGACTGCCCGTGATCGTGGTGACCTCGGCTGAATGGCGTGACTGGGCCGAGCAAAAACTGGGCGCACACGAGGTCGTGACCCTGCCGCCCACACCGGCTACGGCATCACGCTCGCCCAATCGCATGGGCGCTGCCATCGCGGCTGGCGTACTGGCCAGCTCACAGGCGCCAGGGTGGCTGCTGATGCCTGCCCACATGCCGCTGCTGCAACAGCACACACTGGACTCGATCGCCGATGCCATCGGCTCGCACCCGGTGGTGTACCCAAGGTATGGCCAGCAACGCGGATACCCACTTGGGTTTTCATCCGAGTTTTTCTCTGAACTCATCCGCCTCGAATACCAAAACGGCCTGGACAAGCTGATCGCCAGGTACCCGTCGCACGGCGTGGACACCAATGACCCAGGCGTGCTGGGGAGAATGTAAAAAGGGGCCCGAGGGCCCCTTTTCGTTGACAACGAACCAAAGAGGATCAGAAATTGGTCTCTGCGCCAATGCCGATCATGCGCGCATTGCCCTTGCGCGAGCCAACCTTGTAGCGGGTCATGTCGAGCGAACCAACAATTTTCACGACGTTGGGAATGGCATATTCCAAACCAAGAGCACCATATGGCTGAACATGGTTTTCAGTGGTCTCGCCCAGGCTCTTCCCATTTTGAGCTGTTCGCACAGTGGAAGACACGTATGCCAAACCCAGTTTGGCCACGATGGCAAATTGATCAACCACCGGGAAATGTGCTACGCCGGCCACGGCCACAGCGTCGCTCAGCGCTGACTCGTTGTACGACTGTGGATTGAAGGGATCCGGAACATCCAAGTTGCCGCGCGCACCGCCGAACTTCAAATAAGCAAACTCCAAGGCATCGAGCTTGCCAACACCCAAGTCCACGCTGTGGTTCGCTGACAGCTGGGTGCCAGCATAGAGCTTGCCGCCATGGCCCTTGTAGTCACATGAATAGCCCGAGGTGCAGCCGAACTCCACCCGGCTGAGAGCGACCACGGCGCCCGCATACCCCTCGGCGCTTGCAGCAGAGCAAGCCAAAACCGATGCGCACAAAGTCAAAACACGCTTCATCATCATTCCTTGGTATGTTCAATGTTGGGCAGTGCGGCCGGCGCCATTAAAAACTGCGACCGACACTCAGCATCAACAGGGTGTTGTCCAGCACCGTGTTTTGCTTGCGGACGTATGTGCCTTGGTTGCAATCGGTGTTGCCGTACTTGGCCCGAGCCAAGTCGCACATCAATGCTGTGGTGGTGCCCACCGCCTGGCCAGCCGTGTAGCCCGCAGGCACTGTTGCTGTACCTCCTCGCACGGTCACCGTGGAGTATTTCTGCTCGCCGTCGTTGATTGCGTCGGTGACAGCGAATGGATACGCAGACAACACGCCAGAATCACTTGTGATGGTGGTGTTGCGGGTTGTCAAAGTCGCCTGAGTCTTGTAACGCAGTTTACCCAACGAGAAACCCAGGTGCCACGTGTCATCCAGTTGCGCTTTCAAGCCCACAAAAGGACCAAACCCAAAAGAATCGGTCAATTTGACCGTCGTGTCACCCGGGTTACGCCCGCCGACGAAAGTATTCAAAGTATCGGTGGCCTTGACGTCATAGAAAAACGCATACGACCCGCCAAGACCGAGAAAAGGCCTGATTCTGTCTTTGGCAGAGCCGAAATGTTTGCCCAAAATGGCCACGGGCGGCAGCAGCTTGGCGTCCAAAATGCGCTGCCCGTTGATTTTGTTGTTGCCATCGCCATAAATGGCGACCTTCAACGGCGCGGCCAAAACCAAGGCCTCAACCGACCAAGATAATTCGTCGTCGAAAAAGTACCCAACGCTCAGTGCCATTGTGCCAACCTTGGCTGCACTGCGCGCTTTGACACCGCAGGGAGTGCCTAACCCGTTGGCCACAGCTGCGCAGTCAGGAATCGCCAACTCAATACCCTTGTCTGCCGTTGACTCAGTACCCTCCAGCACCGAAGAGATGAGGTTATAAATTGAGCCATTCAAACGAGCAGTGCTTGTGGTGCCCGGCACAGTGTTTCCGTCAGCATCTTGTGTCGAGCCATTACCTTTATTAAACATATAAAGGTTACTGTTCGAGTAAGCACTGCCAGTACCCAAATATGTTTTCACGTCGCCCCGCGCAATCACCGGGCCAGTCACATCGTATGCGTCACCGGAAGTGGTCTTGACGGTGGCGGTCACGTAATTGATCCGCATGAACGCCCGCTCACGGAACGACGGCGTCACTTTCGAAAAAATGGTGTCCGCTTGCTGTGCCTGCACAGACGTGCTGGGCAACGCCATGGCCGCAGCCAATGCCACCGCGAACCCGGTTCGCGACAAGGCCAAAAATGTCATGCTGTCTCCTAGATTGACCACGCCCGCTTTGCTCTTGCGGGACTTGCTTGCCTGACCACGCATTGCGCCTCAAAGCGCCTCAATTATCGGCCAGATGCACGCTTTTGCCCTCTTTCAGCTGCGCCGAGTGGCAAAGAAAAAGCCACTCAAGCCTGCGCCTGAGTGGCTTCCCCGCCGAACGAGGGGCGGGCAATTACTTAACGCGACGGCGGGCAGCCCACGCCACACCCATCAGGCCCAAGCCCATCAAGGCGAAGGTGCCAGTTTCAGGGACGGATGGCGTGGCGCCAACGCTCAAACGACCCATGTCAGCTGCGGCCCCTTGCAAGGCTGTCGAGCCGATCGAGTACAAGCCCAAGGCACTGCGAATGGCGCTCGTACCCGCCGCAGTCAGCGTCAAGCCAGTCAGGTCAAACTGATAAGGTGCTGGAAAAGCCCCCACCGTCACTTGGTTGCCGTCCATGAGGAACAGCCGCACAGCAAGCCAATCGAAGGTGGCATTGCCCGTCAAGCCTGAGAAATCAAACAGCTTGATGCCCACCTGGTTCACGGTCACGGCAGGGTGCGCAGCCACCTGAACGACGCCTTTGCTGTTGGTGATGCTGTTCGTCAACGCCAAACCAGTACCGGTCACGTCGCCATAAATGGCCTTGGTGACCAGGTCAACGGTGAGGTTACCCACAAACACGCTGCCGCCCGTAGCCACACCATTGCCGCAGTTGTATGTTGCCCCTGCGGACGTGCGGCACGACACGTTGGTCGCGTCAGACACGGCGATGTTGAACCCGCCCGTCGAGGTCAATTTCAAGACGGCGTTATTTGAGCTGTCAACCGTCACGGAGTTGATCCGTGCGGCAAAGCCAGGAAGCCGCGCTCCGGGCAACACCACTTGAGGCAGCACCTCACCGGGCGCAGTCACGCTCGCGTTGACGGCATCAAGGGCACTAGCGAAGGTGTCACTGCCGAAAAACGTGGCGGCCCCAAGGTCACGCACAGTGCCACCACCAACGGTGTCGTTGAGCCGAAGTGTGACCTCAGAGGCTTGGGCAAAAGAGGCGAACGCCAAAGCGGCGGCCGCAAAAAGGCTTGATTTGACAATCGTCATGTCGATCTCCACAGGAAGCGATCTGTGCGCTTTGAGCGGCCTGCTCGGGCGTCATGCCCGGTTGGCTGCGCAGGCTCATGTGAGGCCTGGTCGTCAAAACACGCGGAATCGCCGTCCAGCCCCCCTGGGCTGTGATTGGTAAAAAAAACCGGGGCACAAGGCCCCGGTTTTCATTCATTGACCGAAGGTCAATTACTTGGCGCGGCGGCGAGCCACCAAGCTCAGACCCACCAGGCCCAGACCCATCAGGGCGTAGGTCGAAGGCTCAGGAACAGCCGGTGTAGAAGCCTTAACCACGGTAATGACCGAGTCCAGTTGACCGAAGTCAGCGGCAGCGCCTTGCAAGGCAGTCTTACCGATGCTGTACAGACCCAGGCCGTTAGAGATGGCGGTGAAGCCAGCAGTCGTCAGAGCCAAGCCGGTGAAGCTGGTGTTGTAAGTGCCTTCGCCAGCC
>JAVLFO010000009.1:0-4746 GCA_046052805.1 Aquabacterium sp.
CCGAGATCTACACTCGACTAGTCGTCGGCAGCGTCAGATGTGTATAAGAGACAGGGCACCGGGTGTGGGCAAGACGGCCTTGATCAACGAGTTGCGACCGGCGGTCACAGCCCTGCGTGGCTGGTTCATTGCAGGCAAGTTTGACCAGTACCGGCAGGACGCGCCCACCGCGCCCTTGCAAGCGCTGCGCGCCCTGGGGCGCCTGATCTTGGCCGAGCCCGAGGCGGCTTTGCAGGCGCACCGCGAGCGCATCCGCCGCGCCTTGGGGCCCAATCTGGGGGTGGGGCCGGCGCTGCTGCCTGAGTTCGCGTTGCTTTTGGGCGATCAGCCCAAGGTCATCATCAACGACCCGGTGGAGGCAGGCCAGCGTTTTTTGGCCGCCACCCTGGACCTGTTGCGGGCCGTGGCCTCGCCGCAGCGCCCGCTGGTGATGGTCTTTGACGACCTGCAATGGGCACCGGGCATTTCCTTGCAGGCTTTGAACATGGCCTTGACCACGACAGAGCCCGTGCCGGGCTTGCTGATCGTGGGGGCGTACCGGCGAGACGACGTCGACGCGCTTCACCCCTTGCGCGCCTTGATGGACCGCTGGGCACAACTCGATGTGAGCCCGCCCGTGCTGGCGCTGGACAACCTGCCAGCGCCCGATGTGGGTGCTTTGCTGAGCCAGATGCTGCGCATCGCACCAGACGAAGGCACGCGCTTGGCCATGGCCTTGAACGAGCACACGGCAGGCAACCCGTATGACACGGTCGAGCTGGTCAACGCATTGCGTGCCGAGCAGCTCTTGGTGCCCAGGCAGGGCCTTTGGCACTGGGATGCCGCCGCTGTTCACCAGTACATGGGCGATGCCACCGTGTTGGGCTTGCTGGGTCGGCGGCTGGCGCGCCTGTCTGCGTCGGTCGTGTCGCTGGTGCAGGCCATGGCTTGCTTGGGCGGCGAGGTCAAGCGCAGCGTGCTGGACGTCGTCGTGCCCTACCTCGATTTGGACGCCTGTCTGCAGGCCGCATCGACAGAAGGTTTGCTGGTGCTCGAACACGGGCACGACAGCACCGTGGCGTTTCGCCACGACCGCGTTCAACAAGCGGTGTTTGAGCGCATGAGCCCTGTGGAGCGAAGCCAAGAGCACCTGCGCCTGGCGCGCCTGTTGGTCAATGAGTTGGCATGGCGCAACCTCGCCGCTGAGCAGTACCTGCCCGCCGCCGCCGCGCTGCAAGACCCCACCGAGATGCGACGGGTCATTGACCTGTTCTTGACCGCAGCCATTCGTTCGCGCGGCCTGAATTACGCGGTGGTTGAGCGCTTTTTGGCGGCTGCGCTGGCCTTGCTGGCGCAGTTGTCGCTGCAGCCTGCACATGTCCAGCCAGGTGATGCGGCCTTGCGTCACCAGCTCAAGGTGCAGCGCCACGCCGCTTTGTATGGGCTGGCCCGCTTTGACGAGGCCGATGCTGCCTATGCAGAATTGTCCGCAAATTGCAGTGACCCCTTGCAGCTGGTCGATGCGGCTGGGGTGCAGATGTACAGCCTCAACAGCCGCACCCGCCAAGCCGACGCGGCCGCATTGGGCCTGGCCTTGCTGTCGCGCTTGGGCATCGTGCAGCCATCCGACATGGGCTTGGCCGTGCGCGAAGGCTTTGTGCAAGTGCGTCATTGGGTCGACACCTTTGATGGCGCGGCCGAGTTGCTGCGTCCGGAGATCACCGACCCCTTGTTGCTGGCGCAGTCTCGTCTGCTGCAACGCACGGCCACCGCAGCCTTTTTTGCCGACCAGACCTTGTACGCCTGGCTCACGCTGCAAAGCCATACGCTGTGGGTGAGCCATGGCCCGTGCGCGCCCTTGCTGGCTTGCGTGCGTGCGCTGCCCATGCTCTTGTCGGGCATCTTGCAAGACTACGCCCGTGCCTATGCCACCGTGCGTCATGTGCTGGACACCAGCGCCGCGCGCGGCTATGCGGCGGTGAACTCGCTGGCGCATTTCACGGCCTCGGTGTGTGCCACGCATTGGTTCGAGCCCGTTGAAAACGGCGTGATTCAGGTGCACCGAGCCTTCGACGGCTTGCTGCAGTCTGGCGAGTTGCAATACGCCTCGTTTTGCCATTCGATCAGCCTGGAGGGCATGCTCGACAGCGAGGACAGCCTGGACGGCTTCGAGACCGAGTTGCAGGTCGGCACGGCGTTTTCGCGTCGCACCGACAACGCTTTGAGCTTGGCCACCATGGCCTTGTACCGCGCCTTGCTGGCGTCCTTGCGCGGACAGACCGATGCACCCGGCAGCCTGCACAGCGCCGATTACGACGAGGCCGCTTACGAGGCTCAGGTTTCCGCCAGCCCCACGGTGTTTGCGGCGATGTTCCACGTCACGCGGGCCACCACGGCCTTGCTGTTCGGCGACACGACCGCCTTGGTGCGACACGCCTTGGCCGCGCAGCCTGCCATGTCTCGCTTGGCTGGCATGTACGACACGGTCAAGGTCTACCTCTTGCGGGCCTTGGCGCGTGCCGAGCAGCTGCGCGTGTGCGAGGCCCACGAGCGCGAAGCCCTTGTCCAAGACCTGGACGAAGCCTTGCAATGGCTGGCGCGCCGCGCGGCCGACATGCCCCACAACTTCGAGCACCTGCGGTGCTGGGTCGAGGCCGAGCGTGCGTGGTCGCTGGGTGAGGTCTGGCGCGCCGGGCAGGGCTTTGACGAGGCGATTGCCAGTGCCCAAGCGCGCCCGCGTTTGTGGCATCTGGCCTTGATCACCGAGCGGGCGGGGCTCTTTCACCTGGCCCATGGCATGGCCCAGAGCGGCCAGCCCTTGCTGATCGAAGCGGCCCTTTTGTATGCTGCCTGGGGCGCCACGGGCAAGGTCGAACAGATGCGCTGTGCACACCCGTTTTTGCGTGCAGGCCGCTCTGCGGTGGCGGCTTTGGGTGAGGCCGCGCAGGTGCGCAGCGCAGCGCTGCCCCTGATCCGACAAGACGAGGTGGACCTCATGGCCGTGTTGCGTGCTTCGCAGGCCTTGAGCTCGGTCACGCAGCTTGATCAGCTCACCGTGCAGCTGGCCCAGGTGATGGGCGCCATGACCGGGGCACATGCGGTGCGCTTGGTCACGCGCGGCGAGGTCGAACACGACTGGTCGGTGCACACCAGTCTGGGTACGCGCAGCGTGCAATGCACCTTGGACGCGGCCGTGGCCGAAGGTCTGCTGGCCTTGTCGCCGTTTCGCTATGCCGAGCGAACGGGGGTGCCGCTGCTGGTTGACGACGCCTTGAGCGACGACCGCTTTGCGCAAGACCCGGCGTTTGAAGGCCTGGCGCAGTGCTCCTTGTTGCTGGTGCCCATCGTCAAGCTGGGCGAGTTGCGGGCCATGCTGGTGCTGGAAAACCGCCACCAGCGCAGCGCGTTTTCACAAGACCGGCTGGACACCATCACCCTGATCGCTGGGCAGCTGGCCGTCTCGCTCGACAACGCTTTGCTCTACAGCACCTTGGAGCGCAAGGTGGCCGAGCGCACCGCCGAGCTGGAGCTGGCCAATGCCCGCTGGGAGGCTTTGAGCCTGACCGATGCCTTGACCGGTCTGCCCAACCGGCGCCGTTTCGACGAAGCCTTGAGCGCCGAGTGGCTGCGGGCACGTCGTTCAGGCACGCCCTTGGGCCTGGTGATGATCGACATCGATCACTTCAAGCGCTACAACGACTTCTATGGCCACCAAGGTGGCGATGAGTGCTTGCAGGCCGTGGCCCAAGCGTTGACCACAGGCTTGCGCGGCGGCAGTGACCTGGTTGCGCGCTATGGCGGTGAAGAGTTTGTCTTGCTCTTGCCGGGCGTGGATGCCGACGGCGCCTTGGTGGTGGCCGAGCGCGTGCGCTTGGCCGTGTTCGCGATGGACAAGCAGCACCAGCAGTCGCCGCTTCGGCAGGTGACGGTGAGCTTGGGCGTGGCGACCACGGTGCCTTCCGACGAGGGGCTGGCACAAGCCCTGATCGAGCAAGCTGACAAGGCTTTGTACGAGGCCAAGCGCTTGGGCCGCAACCGTGTGGCCTGCGCTTCGGGCTCAGTGGCGTGAGAATGTGCGCATGAACCCCAACACGCGCAACACCGAGCCAACGCCGAGCCCGTGCGTGCGCCTGTGCACGCTCAATCAGGCCGACGAGTGCGTGGGCTGTGGCCGCACGCTGGACGACATCACGGGTTGGACGAAGATGAGCGAGCCGCAACGGGCCGCCTGTGTGGCACGAGCGCGGCAAACTTTGGTGCGCTTGGGCCGCGTCGCCCCCCAGCCGCGCCTTTGAGCAGCACGCCACTGGCCAGCAGCAAGAGCGTGCCGTGCAAAGCGTGATGGCCTTCCAGGGCCAGCAAACCACCCAGGCCAGCGCCCAAGGCCAGCAAAGAGGTGAGTCCACGCATGCGGCGGCGAATCTGGGTGGCGCGCTGCGCTGCGTTGGGCAATGGGGACGGGGTCATCGTGCCTCCTGAGGGGCTTGGCGTGGCGCCGCCCCGGGTGTGTCGACAGTGTGAGAGATGTGCACTGCGTCACGCAAGCCCGTGTTAGCCCTGTGCGCTTTGTCACGAGCCGTCAAAAACGAGGCAAAGGCGACTCACCCGGCGTGTCGCCGTTCGTGTCTCAGAGTTGAAGCGGGCTGGCGTAGCCGGTCATCTCGAGGTAACCGCGCCCCACGGGCTGACCTTGGGCATCACGCAGCTCGCTCAGGCCTTCCCAATAGACGCTGCCGGTGCTTTGGCGGCTGTCGAGCTCTTGGTTGT
>JAVLFO010000010.1:0-3479 GCA_046052805.1 Aquabacterium sp.
CGCCGTGGGAGCGGAACACGGGCGCCAAAAAGGCCGCCGCCCCGATCGTGCACAGGTTGAGCAACACCGGCGTGATGGCCGGTACGGCAAAGCGGCTCCAGGTGTTCAAGATGCCCGCACTCAAGGCCACCAAAGACATGAAGGCGATGTACGGGAACATCCACCTCGTCATGACCACGGCGGCGTCAAAGCCACCACTTTCTTTCAAGCCTGAGGCCATCACCCAGACCAGCACGGGCGCGCCAATCACGCCCAGCAAGCTCACCAGGCCCACAGCCCCGAACAGCACCGTGCCGACGGCATTGACCATGTCGTGCGTGGCTTGGTCGCCGTTTTTGGCACGGCTCTCGGCCAAGATGGGCACGAAGGCCTGCGAAAACGCCCCTTCGGCAAACAGGCGGCGCAGCAAATTCGGGATGCGAAACGCCACATTGAAGGCATCGGTGGTGGCGCTGGCACCAAATGCCGCCGCGATCAGCAGCTCGCGAACGAGGCCTGTGATGCGCGACGCCAGGGTCAGCATGGAAACAATGGACGCGGATTTCAACAAGCTCATGCGGCGCATTATAGGAAGGCGGGTCCACAAACCCGCTCAGGGCCTATGCAACACGCGTTGGCCTGCGCTATACTTTCGGGTTCACCAACCAACTTAGCCTTGTGGGGTGCGAACTGATGGGGTCTCTTTGATAAGAGACTGTGTCGTGCATCTACAAGGCCAGATCAAAAATGCCTTCAGCATCCAAAGTCAAAAAGACCGTCCGCATCGCTTCCGGTCGCAAGCGCGTTCGTCAGGACGTCAAACTGAACGCCGCCAACTCGGCCCTGCGTTCGAAGTTCCGCACCGCCATCAAGGGCGTGCTCAAGGCCGTCAAGGCTGGCGACAAGGCACAAGCCTCTGACGCTTTCAAGACCGCTCAAAGCGTGATCGACTCGATCGCCGACAAGGGCATCTTCCACAAGAACAAGGCCGCTCGCCACAAGAGCCGCCTGTCGGCCAAGATCAAGGCCCTGGCCGCCTGATCTGCTTGAGCAGGGTCTGCCACAAGGTCGGCCCTCACAGCAAAAAGCCCGCTTCAACAGCGGGCTTTTTTCATGGGGCGCCAGCGCCCATCAGACACAGCTCAAGGCTTGGCGGGCACATCAGGCAGCAAACAAGCCTCGGCCACCTGCAGGTTGTTGTCTTTGGCGAAGTTCATGACGAAGTCCCAGGCCATGGGCTCGAGCTCACGCAGCGCCTCGTTGACCACCACGCACTTGATGTCGCCCATGCTGGTGGGCACACAGTAGGGTGAGTAGCCGATGTGGGCCAAGCGCCCCATGGCAGCACCGCCGGGCCTGAAGCTGGACATGGCCCCGGCGAGGCGTTCAGCCCAATCGCTGGGACGGAAGGTGCGACCTTCTTTGGTCAGTCCCTGAATGAAAACTTCGCGGGGCTTTGCAGGCGCAGGAGGGTGTCCTGGCGCGGCAGGAGAATGAGACGGCAACACGTTGGCGCTTCCGACAGGCAGGTCAATGGGTGAATTGACAGGCGCAGCGACAGATTGTGTCTGGCTGCTGCGGGAAACAAGGTTTGCATCGGGCGGGTAGCCCAAAGCACAAGCCTTGGTGATGGGCACGACTTCAACGAGTGTTTCCATGCGTGACTGCCCTCCATTGTCGCGGACAACACAACGTGTCGCAACATTGATGCCAATAAATTGCCGCCGGCCAGGGGCAAATGCCGCGCGCCACAGCACCCCGGCACACCTTGCGTGGCTTGTTTTCGGTGCGTCGTGGGCCACCTTGATGCGTGGGCGCCATCCAAGTCCACAAGCCGTGAACGATGCCCGCCACTCGGGCAAGGCCTGCATTGCTTAGAATGGCCGCAGGCGCAGTGCCCGTGCTGCGCCGTTTTTCTTTGCAACCCCTTTTTTCGAAACCCGATGCCATGAACGCCCCCGTGTCGATGCCCCATGTGATGCCCACCTACGGCCGCCTGCCCATTGCCTTGTCGCATGGCGAAGGTGCCTACGTTTGGGACACCGAGGGCCGACGCTATCTCGACGCGCTCGCCGGCATCGCGGTCAACACCCTGGGTCACAAACACCCCAAGCTGGTCCCTGCCCTGCAAGACCAGGTGGAGAAGATGATCCACTGCTGCAACTACTACCAAGTGCCGCTGCAAGAAGAGCTGGCACGCATGCTGGTAGAGCGCTCGGGTCTGACCAATGTGTTCTTTTGCAACTCAGGGCTGGAGGCCAACGAGGCGGCCCTGAAGATCGCGCGCAAGTACGGCCACGACAAGGGCATTGCCCGCGCCGAGGTGGTGGTGTACGAAAAGGCCTTCCACGGCCGCTCGATCGCCACGCTGTCGGCCACGGGCAACCCCAAGGTGCATGCCGGCTTTGAGCCTTTGGTTGAAGGCTTTGTGCGCGTGCCGCTGAACGACATCGCCGCGCTGGAAGAAGTCGCGCGCACCCACCCGAACGTGACGGCCGTGTTCCTGGAAGTGATCCAGGGCGAGGGCGGCGTCAACCCCGCACGCACCGAATACCTGCAAGCCGTGCGCGCCCTGTGCGACCAGCAAGGCTGGCTGTTGATGCTGGACGAAGTGCAGTGCGGCATTGGCCGCACGGGCAAGTGGTTCGCGCACCAGTGGTCAGGCATCCAGCCCGATGTCATGCCGCTGGCCAAGGGCCTGGGCTCGGGCGTACCGATTGGCGCGGTGGTGTGTGGCCCCAAGGCCGCTGGCGTGCTGCAACCGGGCAACCACGGCACCACCTTTGGCGGCAACCCGCTGGCCATGCGCGCGGGCGTTGAAACGCTCAAGATCATGGAAGAAGACCAGCTGATGGCCAATGCCGACCAGGTCGGCAAGCACCTGTTTGCGGCCCTGGAGCGTGAGCTGGGCGGCCTCAAGGGCGTGAGCGAGATCCGTGGCCAGGGCCTGATGATTGGCATCGAATTGGACCGACCCTGTGGCGTGATCCTCACCCGCGCACTCGAGGCTGGCCTGCTGCTGAGCGTCACAGCAGACAAGGTGGTGCGCCTGTTGCCCCCGCTGATTTTCACCACCGCCCAAGCCGATGAGGTGGTGGCCATCTTGGCGCCCATCGTGCGCACCTTCTTGTCGGAAAGCGCGGCCTGACCATGAAGCCCGGACACAGCCTGATCAAGCATTACCTGCAGTTCAAGGACCTGCGCGAGCAGGAGTACACCTACCTGTTCGACCGTGCCGCCATCATCAAGCAGCGCTTCAAGAACTACGAAAAGTACCAGCCCCTGGCCGACCGCACGCTGGCCATGATCTTCGAGAAGGCCTCCACGCGCACCCGCGTGAGCTTCGAAGCCGGCATGTACCAGATGGGCGGCTCGGTGGTGCACCTGACCACCGACGGCAGCCAGCTGGGCCGCAGCGAGCCCATCGAAGACAGTGCCAAGGTGATCTCGCGCATGGTGGACATCGTGATGATCCGCACCTACGAGCAGGCCAAGATCGT
>JAVLFO010000011.1:0-4803 GCA_046052805.1 Aquabacterium sp.
CCACGCTGGCGCTCAAGGTGTGACCAACGACGAACCAAGCGCGTAGAGAGGTACTGCAAACGAGCGAGCTCGACCTGCAACTTGCCCTCATGGCTGCGCGCGCGGGCGCCAAAAATCTCGAGGATCAGCCCGATGCGATCAAGCACTTCAACGCCCAGGTGTCGCTCAAGGTTGCGCTGCTGCGCGGGAGAGAGTGCCTGATCGAAGATCACCGCTTGGGCCTGGTACATGGCCACAACGGATTTGATTTCATCGGCTTTGCCTGAGCCTACAAAGAAAGCGGCATCAGGGGCACGGCGCTTGGCCGTGATTTTGGCGACTGGCACATCGCCGGCCGATTCGGCCAACAGTGCCAGCTCGTCCAGGGTCGGATCGAAATACGAGCTCGGCCCGAAATCAACACCCACCAGCACAACCCGAGGTTCCTCGGAGGGATTCAGCACAGACGAAGAAGATGTCAAAGTGTCAGGGCAAGGGCCGGCTGGTTGAGGTGAATGGCGCTGAAACGGCCGTTCACTCTTCGGTGGATTCAGCTGCGTGGAAATTCACCGCGCGGCCAGGAACCACTGTGGAGATGGCGTGCTTGTAAACCATTTGCGTGACCGTGTTGCGCAGCAAAACCACGTATTGGTCGAAGGACTCAATGTGCCCTTGCAGCTTGATGCCGTTGACCAAGTAAATGGACACTGGCACGTGCTCGCGACGCAGAAGGTTCAAAAACGGGTCTTGTAGGAGTTGCCCTTTGTTGCTCACGATATGCTCCGTGTTAAAAGAAAAGTTTTGGAAGATGTGACCTTAACACAGTCGTCGTCCGTCAGGCCGATGGGGTTTTGTGATGAATCAGGCAATGGCCGCTCACGCGTGAGCGCCCACCGCAGACCCACTCACTCTTTGCCCACGAACGGATTGCTCGATGACTTCATCTCAATGCGCAGCGGTGTGCCACTGAGCTTGAAATGCTCGCGGAAGCGCCCTTCAAGGTAGCGCTTGTACGACTCCGAGATGTGCTCAAGTGAGTTACCGTGCACCACGATGATCGGTGGGTTTTGACCGCCTTGGTGGGCGTAGCGCAGCTTCGGACGGAAGGCCCCAGCCAACTTGGGCTGCTGGTATTGCACCGCCTCCAGGAGCAAGCGCGTGAGCACCGGCGTCGGCATTTTGCAAACCGCCGAAGCCCAGGCATTGCCGATGGCCGTCCACAAGGGGCCCAGGCCTTGGCGCTTGATGGCCGAGATGTGCAACACAGGCGCGAACTTCAAGAACGCCAAGCGCTGCTCGATCGAGCGCTGCAGCAACTCACGTTGGTAGCTGTCGACCGCATCCCACTTGTTGATCGCGATCACCACGGCGCGGCCTGACTCGAGCACAAAGCCAGCGATGTGTGCGTCTTGTTCGGTCACGCCTTGGGTTGCGTCCACCAGCAGCAGCACGACGTTGGCATCGGAAATCGCCTGCAGGGTTTTGACCACCGAGAATTTCTCGATGGCCTCAAAGACCTTGCCTTTGCGACGCAAGCCAGCGGTGTCGATCAGCTCAAAACGACGGCCTTCGCGCTCAAATGGGACGCTGATGGCATCGCGGGTGGTGCCCGGCATGTCGAAGGCGACCAGGCGCTCCTCACCCAACCACGTGTTGATCAGGGTGGACTTGCCCACGTTGGGGCGCCCCGCCACGGCCAAGCGAATCGGCTTGTTCGGATCGTTTTCGAGCGGGTCGTCTTCGTCTTCTTCGACACCTGCGAAGAAGTCTTCCAGGGCCATGTCCAGCAAGCTGCGGATGCCTTGCCCGTGCGCCGACGAAATGGCGATGGGCTCGCCAATGCCCAGCTCATAGAACTCAGCCAACTGCACGCCAGACTGCATGCCTTCGGCCTTGTTGGCGGCCAAAAGCACCTTTTTGTTGGCCGTGCGCAGGTAGCGCGCGATGTCGTGGTCTTGGGCAGACAAGCCGTTGCGCGCGTCAACGACAAAGATCACGGCATCGGCCTCGGCAACAGCCTGGCGCGTTTGCTTGGCCATCTCTTTGAAGATGCCAGCCGTGCAGTCGGGCTCAAAGCCCCCGGTGTCGATGGCGATGAACTCGCGTGAGCCCATGCGGCCCTCGCCGTAGTGACGGTCTCGGGTGAGGCCCGCGTAATCGGCGACGATGGCATCGCGAGATTTGGTCAGGCGGTTGAACAACGTCGATTTGCCGACGTTGGGGCGTCCGACCAGCGCAATGACAGGTTTCATGAGAATCCAGAGAAAAAATCAGTTGGCACGCAAGGCGTACAGCGTGCCACGGCGGGTGACCGCCAGCAACAATTGATCGGACACAACGGGCGCGCTGGCCAGCGGCGCATCGAGCTCGATCCGGGAAACAGTGCGGCCGTCTTCGGCCGACAGCAGATGCAAATAACCTTCTTGGTCGCCCACGGCCAAGCGCGAACCCCACAAAACGGGGGCGCTCAAGCCGCGACGGGTGAAACGGTCGACGCGCCAGGCGATGTCACCGTTTTCTGCCTTCCAGGCGCTGAGGCGATCGGCGCTGTCAGCGCCGATCACCAAGCGCTCGTCGGCTGCAACGCCTTGGGTACCGGTTTGCGGCCGACTCCAACGCAAGCTACCGCGATTGAGCTCCAGGCAGGCGACGGACAGCTGGAATGCGCGCACGCAGACCTCGTCGTCGGCACGGGCCAGCGGGCCCACCAAGTCAGCCAAACGCTCGACCTCATTGCTGCCGCGTGGTGTGCCCACATTGACGTCAAAGCGAACGGTGCCCTTGAGCGGGTCCAAGCCCACCAAGCGAGCGCCCTGCCCCACCAACAAGGTGTCGCGGAACGAGGTCACGACGCCGGCCGAGGCCAAGGCCAGAGGCTCGCCGCCAGGGCGCTGGTAGTTCCAGAGCCAGCGGCCGTCTTGGGCGTCATATGCACGCACGCTGCGGTCAACGGCCTGGATGAACACACGCTCACCAGCAACGAAAGGCGCGGTGATGACGCGGCCAGGCTGACGCTCGCGCCAGAGCAACTTGCCTTGGTCAAACGCCAAGAGCTCGTTGTCGACGGTGACCACGGCGGCGTAGCGCCCGTCGCTGCCCACGGCCGCGGTCAGGTCAGCCCCAGCCTTGGCTTGCCAGAGCTCACGTCCGGTGCCAAGGTCAAAAGACGCAACGCGACCGTCTGTGCTGGCGGTGGTGACACTGCCATTGCGCACGGCCAAGGCCATGGGGCCCTCGACTGAGCCCACACGCTGCGACCAAACGGTCGACAAACGCACGCTGGGCTGGAAAGATTCGAGCGGCGCAGGCTTGGGCTTGCTGGATCCGCAAGCTGACAAAACGAGGACGCAAGCCACCGCTGCAGCGCGCAATGCGAGGCGGGTGGCGGGGTGTTTCAAGGTCATGTGTGCTTCCACATTGGCATCACGCCAAGGACAAGGAACGAGGGCCGATCACTTCGACGTAGGCGCCAGACCAGGTGGCAGGCCGGTTGGCGCGCCTTGCGCTGTGGGCGAGACCTTGTTGTCGGCAGATGTAGGTGATTGGCCCAGGACCGTCAGCTTACCTTCGACGAAGCGACGGTACTCAACGCTGGCGTCCATGCCCTTCCAGGCGGCCAGGTAGGCTTTGCCTGCCTCTTCTTTTTTTCCTTGTGCCATCAGAACGTCACCACGGCGGTCATCGGCCAGCGGCGCGTATTCAGCAGGCAGCTCGGTCGACAGGGTTTTGAGCGCCTCGTCGTACTGTTTGGCATCCATTTGCATGCCGGCCAAACGCAAACGCGCCACCGCCACCAAATTGGGGTTTTTGCCGGCATCGACCAGCCATTGCAAGGTGGCTTTGGCATTGTCGTTTTTGTGCTGATCAGACTCAACGCGCGCTGCCAACAAAGCGCCTTGCTCGGCAAACGTGGTGCCAGCAAAGTTGGCCTTGAGGTCTGAGAAAGCCTGAGCGACCTTGTCGGCGTTGTTGGCCGACGCTGCGCGATCGAGCTCTTCGTACAAACCACCCGCACCCATGGAACGCTTTTGCTGCCAATACAGGTAGCCCGTCCATGCGGCGTAAGCACCCAGCACGATGACCAGCAGCCAGGTGATCAAGTTGCCGTACTTTTTCCAGAAGTGCTTGACCTGGTCAAGCTGTTCCTGTTGTTCAAGGTCGTAGGTCGCCATGGCGGTGCGTGATGTGTGAAAGCGTTGGATTATGACTGGCGCGGCGCCGTCAAGGCACCTGCCCAAGAGGCAATGTCAGACAAGGGACGCAAAAGCTGCTCGCCACCGTCGCGCAAAGGCTTGATCGTGACTTGGCCTTGGGCTACCTCATCGGGGCCAAACACCAGCGCGAATCGCGCGCCACTGGCATCGGCCTTTTTTGAACTGAGATTTGGGGCTGGCGGGGCCGTCCTTGCCCGCAGGGTTGAGCACCACACTCACGCCTTGGGCGCGCAAAGCATCCACCGTGCGCAGCACCGTGGGCAATGGCACGCCAGCAAAGGCCATGGCGAAGGCATCTGGCGCATTGGAGGGCGGCTCAATGCCAAGCTCTTGCAACAAAAGCAGCAAGCGCTCCATGCCCAAGCCCCAGCCCACAGCCGGCGCGGGTTTGCCCCCGAGCTGTTCGATCAAACCATCGTAGCGACCACCACCACACACCGTGCCTTGGGCGCCGAGCTTGTCGGTCACCCACTCAAACACCGTGAGGTTGTAGTAGTCCATGCCGCGCACCAGGCGCGGGTTGACCTCATAAGGCAGGCCCGCAGCGTCCAGCACGGCGCGCACGGCGTTGAAGCTGTCTCTTATACACATCTGACGCTGCCGACGAACT
>JAVLFO010000012.1:0-1903 GCA_046052805.1 Aquabacterium sp.
CTCCAGCACCAGCTGGCGCAGCTTCTCGCGCGAGCGGCCATCGCAGTCGTCCTTGATCTGGGCTTGCAGGCCCATCATCATGGTCAGGTCGATGCCCGAGGTGAAGTGCTTACCCTCGGCATCGATGATGGCCACGCGGGCCTCGGGCGTGCGGTCCACCCACTGCATGGCCGTGCGGATGTCTTGCCACATCGCCCAGTTCATCGCGTTGGCCTTGTCAGGCCGGTTCAAGGTGACGGTGGCAATGCCATCGGCCAGGGTGACGCGCAAGGCCTCCAACACGGGGGGCTCGGCGCGGGTGGCGCTGGTGGAGGCGGAGGTTGAACTCATGGCAGTGTCCTTTGCGTTCAAGGGTGTGCTGATCAAAGGGCCGCTGCCACTTCGGTGCCTTGCTTGATGGCGCGCTTGGCGTCCAGCTCGGCGGCCACGTCGGCACCGCCGATCAGGGTCACCTTGACACCAGCGGCTTCCAGGCCCGAATGCAACTCACGCAAAGGCTCTTGGCCAGCGCACAGCACCACGTTGTCCACCGGCAGGGTCACGTCTTTGCCAGCCACCGTGATGTGCAGGCCTTGGTCGTCGATCTTGTTGTATGTGGCGCCCGCGATCATCTCGACCTGGCGGTTCTTGAGCGAGGTGCGGTGGATCCAGCCCGTGGTCTTGCCCAGGCCATCGCCCACCTTGGTGGTCTTGCGTTGCAACAGGTAGATCTGGCGCGGGGCCTTCTCAAGTTGCGGCTGCTTGATGCCACCGCGGTCGGCGTAGGTCGAGTCAATGCCCCACTCGTCGTTGAACTTGGCGAGGTTCAGCGCGGGGCTTTCGCCTTCGTGCGTGAGGTACTCGGACACATCAAAGCCAATGCCACCGGCACCAATCACGGCCACCGACTTGCCCACGGGCTTCTTGTCGCGCAGCACGTCGAGGTAGCTCAGCACCTTGGGGTGCTTGATGCCTTCGATGTCGGGCGTGCGCGGCGCGACGCCCGTGGCCAGCAGCACCTCGTCAAAGCCGCCCTTGACCAAGTCGTCGGCGCTCACTCGGGTGTTGAACTGGGTTTTGACGCCCGTCAGCTCGATCTGCTTGCGGAAGTAGCGCAGCGTCTCGTAGAACTCTTCCTTGCCCGGGATCTGCTTGGCGATGTTGAACTGGCCACCCACGTCCGGGGCCGCATCAAACAAGGTCACCTCATGGCCACGGCCGGCAGCGGTCGTGGCAGCGGCCAGGCCTGCAGGGCCGGCGCCCACCACGGCCACGCGCTTCTTGGCGGTGGTCGGGGTGATGATCAAAATGGTTTCGTGGCAAGCGCGTGGGTTGACCAAGCACGAGGTGATCTTGCCGCTGAAGGTGTGGTCCAGACAGGCCTGGTTGCAGCCGATGCAGGTATTGATCTCGTCGGCCTTGCCGGCGGCAGCCTTGTTCACGAAGTCAGGATCGGCCAGCAGCGGGCGCGCCATCGAGACCATGTCGGCGCAACCATCGGCCAAGATCTTCTCGCCCACTTCGGGCGTGTTGATGCGGTTGGTGGTGATCAGTGGGATGCTGACCTTGCCCTTCATCTTCTGGGTCACCCAGGCAAAGGCACCGCGTGGCACGCTGGTGGCGATCGTGGGGATGCGGGCTTCGTGCCAGCCAATGCCGGTGTTGATGATCGTGGCGCCGGCCTTTTCAACGGCTTGGGCCAGTTGCACCACCTCGTCAAACGACGAGCCGCCATCGACCAAGTCCAGCATCGACAGGCGGTAAATGATGATGAAGTTGGCGCCCACGCGCTCACGCACGCGGCGCACGATTTCCACCGGGAAGCGCATGCGGTTTTCGTAAGCGCCGCCCCATTCGTCGGTGCGCTGGTTGGTGCGTGCCGCGATGAATTCGTTGATCAGGTAGCCCTCAGAGCCCATTACCT
>JAVLFO010000013.1:0-4490 GCA_046052805.1 Aquabacterium sp.
TGTATAAGAGACAGCCTGGTGGCCAAACGACTTACAGCGGCTTGGACAGTGTCAGCCAGAAAGCCTGGCCTTCGGTGCGGTTGCGGGCGTCAAATTCCTTCAAGAATTTGCCTTCCAGCAAGAATTCGCCACCGTTGCGCAGCCAAGCCACAGCCGGGCCCACGGCATTGACGCTCATCTTGTTGCCATTGATGATTTCTTTGCCGTAGGACAGCTTTTGGGCCGGGGTGAAGCCGTCGAGCTTTTGGGTGTCTTTGCTCAACTGACGCACCATGTAGCCTTGCACGCCCACACGCACGTCTTCGCTGACGAAGGCCATGGCCTGGTAGTCGAAGTTGAACATGTTGCCCGAGTAGTAGCCGTCGTCACGGTTGCGGGTGTTGAACGACAGCACCGCGCGGCCGCCCAAGTCCCAGCCATCGCCAATGAAGGCGTACTGCACCGAGGGGCGGAAGGTGAAGAAGTTGCCAAAGCCGGGGTTCACACGCTGGGCCGGGTCGTAGTCACCCGAAGGCAGAACGAGGGTGGGCGCGAACGTGACGGCTTGGTGGTCGCCGATCTCCCAGTGCATCAAAGGCGAGATTTCCAGATCACCCACGCCGAAGTCGCTGCCCGTTTGGGTGGCGCTCTTGGCATTGACGCCCGCTTGGATCGCTGCGGCCGTGTTGGTGTCCGTGCCTGCAGGCAACAAAGCGGTGCCCTTGAACTCGGCACGGCGCTTGACCAAGGGCAGCATGACCGTGTAACCCACATTCGCACCCAGCAAACGGTCGGCGCTGAGGTAGGTCACGCGCGGCAGCACAGCGATGTTTTCTGCTTGGATGTCGACTGCGGCACGGTAGCCGGTGTTCACACCTTGCGGTGTGATGATGGGCGATGTGGCTTGCTTCCCGTCGGCACCCTTGATCTTGTTGGCGTGGTAGGCCACCAAAGGCGCCTGCACATACCAGCCCGGCACCAAGGGCGAAGTCATGTCGCTGCCGCCAACGCCGGGCGAGTAGCGTTGTCCGCCGTTTTCTGCCGCCATCGCGGGCGCAACGGCGGCCATCGCCAGCGCCAAGGCGCTCAAACCGGCCAATGGCACACGTGTAGACAGCGGGGTACGGGCGGTACAGGACATCAAAGCTCCTTGAAACTGAAAATGGCGGGACATGGTGCGGCGCGGGTGTCTCAGGCGGACACACGTCTGCACTTCAAGGCGTTGACTGTGCCTCGTCCAACATGAAACCGGAACCGGATTGTGGCCGACACGCGACGCGTTTCGCGATGCGCGGGCTTGGCGCTGCTCAGTGACCGCCCAAACCAATGGGGCGCCCAGATGCGGGTTTACTCGCCCTCACCGAATTTGTCGTTGATCAGCGCCAGCAGGGCCTTGGTGGCGTCTTCTTCGCGGGCGCCATCGCATTCCAGCTCGACGCTGGCACCCAAACCGGCAGCCAGCATCATCACACCCATGATGCTCTTGGCATTGACGCGACGGTCGTTGCGGCTCATGAACACATCGCACGGGAAGCTGCTGGCCAGTTTGGTGAGCTTGGCAGATGCACGCGCGTGCAAACCCAGCTTATTGCTGATGGTGACGGTGGTCTTGATCATGGGTAGGGTGGCTGACCTGGTTGTGGGGCTTGCTGGTCGCGATTTGCATGACACCCTGGGTGCCGCCGGCCACAGCCCGCGTGATCAGGGTCTCCAGGGGTTCGTTGGCGTAGTTCAGCGCGCGCCAGAGCATGGGCACGTTCGCGCCGGTGATGACCTTGACGCGCACCCCGTCGGCCAGACGTTGCACGGTGTTGCAGGGTGTGGCCCCAAACACATCGGTCAGGACCAAGGCTTCGCCTCGCGGGTCGGCGTCTTGAACCATGCGCAGCAGGACGCGGGCTTGCGCCTCGACCTCTTCAGGCGGCAGGTCGGGCAAAACGTCCAGCACCTGCAAGGCCTCAACGGCTTCCGGGAAGCAATGCGCTGCCGTCAGCTTCAGAGCCGAAGCCAGTGGGGCGTGCGCAATGATGAACAGACCGGGCATACGAGTGGATTATCGGCGGGTCAACCCGGAAACTGAAAACCGCGAAAGAAGGTGTTCGCCACATCTTCGCCGCTTTGCGGGCCGGCGCCATCACGGGCGCGCCACACGGTCGCCTGGAACACCGTCAAACCGTGGGAAAAATGCCACGCCTGGATGTCCATGGGCAGCGGCCGCCCCAAGCCATCGGGGCGCTCGGCCTGGTGCTGCCAACCACGCGCATCTGGGTGAGGGGTCATGTGGGGCACCGAGATCAGGCCCAGGTCGCTGCTGCTGACCGGCGCACTGACCGCACTTTGGCCCGAGGCCGCGACCAGGTTGTTGCGCAAAGCCTCGGCCAAGCCACGCAAGGCCGAACCCAACTCGGTGACGTCTTGCACCGGGGCATAACTCAGCGCCCACGTGGCGTCCATCGCCTGACACGACAGCACCTGCATGTTCACCTCGCGGCTGATACCAGGCCAACGCACGGTGCGTTGCTGACGCTCAGGTTTGCACGGAAACATGGCTTTGAGCCCGTCGGCAGCCTCGGGTGCGATTTCCCGCCAATTCAACTCAGGCGCACAGGCTGACGCAAAAAATGCCAGCGTCAACGCAAGCCCCAGAAAACACCGCTTCGCAATTGGGTGACGCACATTGATCATGACGGCAGCTTCTGAACGCAATGAAAGTGATGGACTCACTCATGCGTGGGATGGACAAGACCGAGAGCGGTCGCAAGACTGGTCACACTACTCCAAAACAACAGGTTGTACATGGACACGTCCACCACGACGCGGGCCAACCCAGCCAACGGTGCGGGCGCACCCCAGGGCGCGGCATGGCAAGAGCTGCTGTCTCAACTGGGTCGAGAGCTGGCCGAACCCCTGACTGCCGCACTCGACCGTGTCACCACCTTGACCACCACCGGGCGAATCGACCGAGCTGGGCTGCGCGCCTTGCGCGACGAGGTAGAGCGGGCCCGTCAAGCCGGCATCTGGAGCCAGCAAATCGCGCGTTTGGCCAGCGGAGGCATCCGCCAGATGCCGGAGCACGTCGACCTCACCGGCACCCTGCAAAGCGTGTTGGCGCACCGTGCGCTCGATTTGCAAGCCAAGTGCATCGGCGTGACGCAGCACGTGAGCACCCAAGCTGTGCAGGCCGACGCCTCGATGCTGTACAGCCTGCTCAACGCGCTGCTCGATTGGGTGCTCGACACCGCACGCGGTACCGTTCATTTGCGCCTAGAAACGGGCACGTGGCCCGACAGTGCCTTGCTGCATTGCCAGTTTGAACACCAAGCGGCCGATGCGCCAACTGCACCGAGCGACGAGGTGCATGCCCGAATCAACACCGTACGCTGGCACCTGCTGGACCAAACCGCCCGGGCCATGGGGGCCACCTTGCGCCGCGAAACCACACACAGCGGTGTGCACGTTCAGCTGTCGTTCACCGGCGGGCCAGACAAGGTCACTGACAAGTTGGTGCTCCACCTCGACGACCCCGAGTTGGATGATCCGCAAGCGGGCTTGCCGCCGCCCGTTTGAGCGCGCTCAGGCGCTGGGCTCGGCCAGCAATTGCTTGAGCAAATCCGACAAAGCGGCGAAATCAGGCTCACCCACGTAGCGCTTGACGATCTGCCCCTTTTTGTCGATCACAAAGGTGGTGGGCGTGAGCTCGACGGGGCCAAACGCACGCGCCAGGTCGCCTGTGTGGTCGATCGCGACCCGAAAAGGCAGCTGCCGCGTCTGCGCAAACTGCATGACGTAGGCGGGCGGGTCATACTCCATGGCGATGGCCAGCGTCTCCAAACCCTGGGCTTTGAGCGCTTGGTGCGTCGCAATGAGTTGCGGCATCTCCTTGACGCAGGTGCTGCAACTGGTCGCCCAGAAGTTGATCAGCATGACTTTGCCCTTGAACTCACTGGTGCGATGTTGGCTACCATCGAGCTGGGTGAAGACTTGATCAGGCGCAGGGGTGCTGGCTTGCATGCACGCGCTCAGCGACACGGCGGCCAGGCACATCAAAATGGACGAGAACAAGCGCAAGGGCGTCACCTCTTGGGTCAAACAGAAAGAGATCAAAACATGAAACGTCGCACCGCATTGTCATCTGCTTGGGCAGCCAGCGTGGGCTTGTGCCTTTGGGACGCGGGCCTTCACACGGCATGGGCCGGCACCTTGAGCACCACCGATGCCACTGCCGGCCTGCGCGCTGCGCTGGAGCGTGGCGCGGAGGTGGCGGTCAGCCAGCTGGGTGCCGCAGACGGCTTCCTGGGCAATGACAAGGTCCGCATCGGCTTGCCCGACGTGCTCGAAAAAGCAGCGCCTATTTTGCGCACCATCGGGCAAAGCAAACGCCTGGACGAGCTGGTCAACGCCATGAACCATGCCGCAGAAGAGGCCGTGTCGCTGGCCAAACCCTTGCTGCTGCAGGCCTGTCTCTTATACACATCTGACGCTGCCGACGACTAGTCGAGTGTAGATCTCGG
>JAVLFO010000014.1:0-8414 GCA_046052805.1 Aquabacterium sp.
ATGAAGGGGTCATGCGGCTTGGGCACGTGCAGGTGCACGGCGTCCATCACCTCTTGCGTGGCGTGGGGGCCGGTGACGGCCAGCACGCTGGGGTGCATCTGGCGCACCAGGTTGTCGGCACCGCCCTGCCCCGCCTTGGCGCCCAGGCAGCCGGTCACAATGACCTTGCCGTTTTCAGCCAAGGCCTCGCCGATGGTATCCAGGCTTTCCTTGACGGCGTCGTCGATGAAACCGCAGGTGTTGACGATGACCAGGTCGGCGCCGTTGAAGGTTTTGCTGGTTTCATAGCCCTCGGCACGCAATTGCGTGAGGATGAGCTCGGAGTCGGTCAAGGCCTTGGGGCAACCCAGGCTGATAAAGCCGATTTTGGGTGCAGGGCCGCCTGCGACGGCGGGGCTGGTGGGGGTCAAAGGCGTGGTCATGGGGCGAGATTGTCCGGCAAATCGGCCTCGCCGTGTGGCTTGCCCTCACGCTCGGCCTCGACTCAAGGGGAACTGAGGCTTGCTACCATCGGCCCCATGGCCATCACCTACCACGACGACGCCCGCTTGAGCGTGCCCCAAGCCATCGACCTGTACCGCCGATCCACCCTGGGCGAGCGGCGCCCGGTGGACCAGCCCGCCGTGTTCGAAGACATGCTGCGCCACGCTGATTTGATGATCACGGCCTGGGACGGCGACCGCCTGGTCGGCATCGCCCGCACCCTCACCGACTTTGCCTATGTGGCTTACCTGGCCGACTTGGCCGTTGACGAGGCCTATCAGCGCCAAAGCATCGGCAAGGCGCTGATCGAGCACACGCAGCAACGTTTGCAAACCACTTGCAGCGTCGTGCTGCTGGCTGCGCCCAAGGCCAATGCGTATTACGAGCCTCTGGGCTTTGAGCACAACCCCAGGGCGTGGGTGAAAGCGCCGCGCTCAAGCTGAGGCCAAACGACGCATCAAGCGCTGGCCAACCAGCCCGCCAGTTCGGCGGCGGAACGCACACCGATCTTTGAAAACACCCTGGCGCGGTGGACCTCGACCGTGCGCACCGCGATGTGCAGCTCGTCGGCAATGACCTTGTTGAGCTTGCCTGCGGCCACACGCCCCATGACCTCGCGTTCGCGCTCGCTCAAGCTGGCGAGGCGGGCCGTGCGCTCGGCAGCCAAGGCATCGTGCGCATACGAGGCCGCTTCAATGGCCAAGGCTTGCTCAATGCGGTCGACCAAGGTGTTGTCGCTGTAAGGCTTCTCCAGAAAATCAAACGCGCCCTTCTTGAGGGCCTCAACCACCATGGGAATGTCGCCATGGCCGCTCAAAAACAGCAAGGGGTTGAGCATGCCGCGCTGGGTCAAGGCCTCGTGCAGCATCAAACCCGACATGGGCTCCATGCGCACGTCCAGCAAAAATACCCCTCGCACGGGCAGCGTCGCGTCCTTTAAAAACTCCAGCAGGGCCGGGCCGCTGGCAAAGGCATGCACCACCAAGCCCCGTGAGCCCAGCAAAAACACCAGGGCATCGCGCACCACGGCTTCGTCATCGACCAGGTAGACCACGCCTTTGTGGCTCACCGATGCAGGCACCGTCATGTGTTGTCCTCCAAATGGTGTTTGCCCGCCACCGGCAGGCTGAATGAAAAACGCGCGCCGCCCGACGGGGCATCGGTGGCATCCAGCGCACCGTAGTGCAACTCGACGATCGAGCGGCAAATGGCCAAGCCCATGCCCATGCCCTCAGACTTGGTCGAGTAAAACGGCGCACACAAGGTCTCGACCGTTTGCGTGCCCAGCCCCGGGCCGCTGTCGGTGAAGAGCAGTTTGACAAAGCCACCATCGGCGCTTTGCTCGGCCTCGATGGTGATGCGGCGATCGCCTTCGTGCTCAGACAGCGCGTCACAAGCGTTGCGCACCAGGTTCACCACCACCTGCTCCATCAGCACGGGGTCGGCCCTGACCTGTGGCAGGTGCGACATGTCGGCCACATCCACCTCCACTTGGTGACGCAAGATGTCGCGCTTGAGCAAGGCCACACCCGATGCCACCACAGGCCCCAAATCACATGGCTCGACCTGCGGCTCGCGTCGGGTCAAAAACTCTCGGATGCGCTTGACGATGCGTCCGGCCTGCGTGGCCTGCTCACCCATGCGCTGCAGCGCTTGCAAGAGCATCGGATCGACACCGGGTTGGCGCTCCATGGCGTTGAGCACGCCGGCGTTGTAACTTGCGATCACGGTCAAGGGCTGGTTCAACTCATGGGCCAAGGTCGAGGCCACCTCGCCCAGCATGGTCAAGCGGGCGTGGTGCGCCATCGTTTCGAGCTGCTTGCGCTCGCGCTCTTCCATGCGCTTGCGCTCGGTGGTGTTGACAACCGAGGCCATCCAACCGATGTGATCCCCCTTGGCATCCACCAAGCGAGCCTCAAAGACCATCACATCGACCACGCGGCCATCGCGGTGTTGCCAGCGTGACTCGTAGCCCTCGCGCGGCGCCTGCCCAGCCATGTTGCGCCTGTGACGCGTCATGCTTTGGTCCAACTCATCGGGCACCCAGTACGGCATGGGCGGCAACAAGCCCATCAACTCTTCAGGCTGATAGCCGACCATGTCGGCCATGGTCTTGTTGACGTAGACCAAGCGGCCATCGAGGTCTCGGGCTCGGATGCCCACCGCCAAAGAGTCTTCCATGGCCGTGCGCCAAGCCGCTTCGGTGCGCCACGCCTCTTCGGCACGAGAGACGCTCAACATCTGCTTTCGCAGCATGTTGCTGGCCACGCCCACCAACAGCACAAAGCCGCCCATCAGCACCATGGGCAGCGTGCGCCACCAAGGTGTGATTCGCTCGCGCGCAGACAACTCCAACCACGCCTGAGGCAACGATGGCCCCATGGCCACCCGGTACCACGCCTGACGCGGGTGACGCGGGCCATCGACCGTGGCAGCCATCACCGCGTCAGCCTCGTCGACCAAGCGGATGTCGTACTTGCTGGCCAACCACCACGGCATTTTTTGACGCAGCAAAGCGGTGGCCGAATAACGAGCGACCAACAAGCCGCCAGGCCCGCCCGCCAAGGGCACTGACAAATGCCCTGCCATGCCAGCCTCGTCACTGAGGTTGCGCTCGGCGTCCGCCGATGGCGCTGCGTCGTCGGGTGCATTGGCCACGATGCGACCGTGTGGCCCCAGCCAGGTCACGCTGACCCAAAAGCGACGCAGGCCGTCCAGCACCAAAGCGTGCCGTGCGAAGCCGTCTGGGCTCAAGGCATGCTGGTTGATCAACTCGGCGACCGAGCGCAAGCGCGCGCTCTCACCATCCAGCCGGTTGTTGATCTGGGCCTCCAGCGACAAGGCATCCGAGATCATCTCGGCCCGTTGCGCCTCCAGGTCCGACTTCTCCTTAGAGACCAGCCAGCCCATGACACCAGCCACAAACAGCAAAGACAACACCAGAGGCCACGCCCACAGTGAAGGCATGGCCGCCACAGGCGAGCCAAACACACGCAAGCGGGGTTGTGGCGGCACGGCCAATGCAGGCCGCTGGGGGACGCTGACGTGCGTGCTGGCGGGCGGCGTTTCGTTGCGTTGGGTCATGGCGCAAGTCTAGTGGCGCCACCGCGCAATGGCGCAAACCCCAGGTATGCGGATGTGGAACTCCACAATTTGCTTGCCTGCCCGACGAGCCAACAATGTCCTCATCCCCTATACCAACGGAGACCCGTCCATGACCACCCGCGATGCCTCTTCCATGCTGCGCCGCAGCATCCTGACCTTGGCGGCCAGTGCTGCTTTGCTCCCGGCCGCCTTTGCGCAAACGCCCATCGTCATCAAGTTCAGCCACGTGGTGGCCGTTGACACGCCCAAGGGCAAAGCCGCCGAGTTCTTTGCCAAGCGCGCAGGCGAGCTGACCAAGGGCCGCGTCAAGGTTGAGGTCTACCCCAACAGCCAACTCTACAAAGACAAAGAAGAGATGGAAGCACTGCAACTGGGCTCGGTCCAAATGCTGGCTCCCTCGCTGTCGAAGTTCGCCCCGCTGGGCGTGAAAGAGTTCGAGGTCTTTGACTTGCCTTTCATCTTTGACGACTACATCGCGCTGCACAAAGTCACCCAAGGTCCTGTCGGCGCGGGCTTGCTCAAGAAGCTCGAGTCACGCGGCATCACTGGCTTGGCGTACTGGGACAACGGCTTCAAGGTCATGTCGGCCAACAAGCCTTTGAAGTTCGTCGAGGACTACAAGGGCGTGAAGATGCGCATCCAGTCATCGAAGGTGCTGGACGCACAGATGCGCGCCATCGGCGTGGTGCCACAGGTCATGGCTTTCTCTGAGACCTACCAAGCCCTGCAAACAGGCGTGGTCGATGGCACCGAGAACCCACCATCCAATCTGTTCACGCAGAAGATGCACGAGGTTCAAAAGAACGTGAGCGTGACCAACCACGGCTACCTGGGCTATGCCGTTGTGGTCAACAAAAAGTTCTGGGACGGCCTGCCAGCCGACATCCGTACGGCACTGACCAAGGCGATGGACGAATCCACCAAGGTGGCCAACGATGTGGCCTTCCAGGACAACCAAGACGCACTGGCCAAGGTGAAAGCATCTGGCAAGACCGTTGTCTACGTGCCCACCAACGCCGAGCGCTTCTTGCTCAAGAAGGCCATGGTGCCGGTGCACAAGCAAATGGCTTCACGCATTGGCGACGAGACCATCCAGTCCATCTACAAGGTCACCGGCTTCGACCCCAGCAAGCTCTGATTGACGTGGGCTGATGCCGCATGGCCCACGTCACCTGCGTGGGCCATTTTTTTGAATCACTCACAACACCACACGGCTCAGACCGAGGAGAGACCACCATGAAGTGGCTAGACCGTCTCGAGGAATTCCTGATCGCGACCTTCATGGGCGCGGCCACCCTCATCATTTTTGCATCGGTGATGCACCGCTACCTGGTGGGCGTCCAAAGCCCCATCCAGGACTGGCTGCTGAGCCTCAACTTCGCATGGGCCCAAGAAGCCACCATCTACCTGTTCGTGTGGATGGCCAAGTTTGGCGCGGCTTATGGCGTGCGCACCGGCATCCACGTGGGGGTCGACGTCCTGATCAACCAGCTCAATGAGCCCAACCGCAAGAGGTTCGTGCTGTTTGGTTTGCTTGCCGGCGCTTTGTTCACCGGCGCGATCGCAACGATGGGCGCTGGCTTTGTGTGGCACAACGGCGCCAACTACGCCTTCCACCACGCGTTTGGCCTGGACATGACCGACATGATCGAAGGTCCAACGACCCCCGATCTGGAATGGCCGACCTGGATCATCTACTGCGCCATCCCCCTGGGTTCGTCCCTCATGTGCTTCCGCTTCCTGCAAGTGGCATGGAACTTCCTGAAGACAGGCGAGTTGCCACACCACGACCACGGCCATGTCGATGGCCTGGAAGACGAAATCGAACACGCCAAGGCCTGAGGGACACACCATGAGCGGACTCATCATTTTTGGCCTGCTGTTGACGCTGATGCTCACCGGCATGCCCATCTCCATCTCGCTGGGCCTCACGGTCCTGACCTTCATCTTCGGCTTCACCGAAGTCCCTGTGGCCTCGGTCGCTCTCAAGCTGTTCACCGGCATTGAGAAGTTCGAGATCATGGCCATTCCCTTCTTCATTCTGGCAGGTAACTTCCTGACCCATGGCGGGGTGGCCAAGCGCATGATCAACTTCGCCACCAGCATGGTCGGACACCACCACGGTGGCCTGGGCCTGGCCGGGGTGTTGGCTTGTGCGCTGTTCGCCGCGGTGTCGGGCTCCTCGCCCGCCACAGTGGTGGCCATTGGCTCCATCTTGCTGCCAGCCATGGTCAAGGCCGGGTTCCCCAAGAACTTCGGCGCCGGCATCATCACCACATCGGGCGCCTTGGGCATCCTCATACCACCGTCCATTGTGATGGTGATGTACTCGGTGTCGACCAACACCTCGGTGGGCGCTTTGTTCATGGCCGGTGTCGTGCCTGGCTTGCTGCTGGCATTCTTGTTGGGCCTGACCGCTTGGTACCGCGCCCGCAAGTTCAACTACCCACGCCTGCCAAAAGCCACGTTTGCTGAGCGCATGAAGGCCTTGCGTGAGTCCGCATGGGGCTTGCTGTTGATCGTGATCGTGATGGGCGGCATCTACACAGGCTTCTTCACGCCGACCGAAGCGGCCGCCATGGCCGCCGTGTACGCCTTCATCATCGCCGTGTTTGTCTACAAAGACATGGGCATGAAGGACGTGCCTCGCGTGCTGTTGAACTCGGCCAACATGAGCGCGATGTTGCTCTACATCATCACCAACGCGGTGCTGTTCAGCTTCGTGCTGGCCAACGAAAACATCCCGCAGCAACTGGCCGACTGGCTGGTGGGCATGGGCTTGGGCCCGATCGCCTTCCTGCTGGTGGTCAACATCTTGTTGCTGGTCGCGGGCAACTTCATGGAGCCATCATCGATCGTGTTGATCATGGCGCCCATCCTGTTCCCGGTGGCCGTCAAGCTGGGCATCGACCCGGTGCACTTCGGCATCCTGATCGTGGTGAACATGGAAGTCGGCATGTGCCACCCACCGGTGGGCCTGAACCTGTATGTGGCTTCGGGCATCACCAAGATGGGCATCACCGAGCTGACCATCGCCGTATGGCCATGGTTGCTGACCATGCTGGGCTTCCTGGTGCTGGTCACCTACTATCCACCGCTTTCACTGTGGCTGCCCAATCTGTTGATGAAGTAAGGCACCCTACGCCAAGCCCAAGCCCCCGCTCGCGGGGGCTTTTTCTTTGCCGCTCGCCAGAACCCGCGCTTACAATGCGCCCAGCTAGGAGAGAACCCGCGCGCAACACCCCATGTTGACGAAGCAGGTCGCCGAAGGCGCAGGGTTGCAGCGAAAGCCGCACACCCGAACGCTCAGGCAAAAGGACTGGCGAGCATGTCTGCAAGGCGGGCATGTTCCTCACTGGAGAGAGTTGGGTGACGTTGCCATCAACGTGAGCCCAACCACCGAAGGGGCAAGCCCACAACGCACCGGCCATGTGTGGTGCGAGGGGTCAATCTCTCAGGTAAAGCGGACAGCGAGGGCAGCACCGTTCCATCCCGTCATCCGTCTTGACGGGGCGGATCGGATCGACACCGATGCCCTCCACTGGTCTCGCCGCCAGAACCTGCCATGTCTGCTCCTTTGCTCACCACCCCTTTGCACGCGCTGCACATCGAACTGGGCGCCAAAATGGTTCCCTTCGGTGGCTACGACATGCCCGTTCAGTACGCCACGGGCATCCTTGCCGAGCACAAGCACACCCGCACCGCCGCCGGCTTGTTTGACGTCTCGCACATGGGTCAAGTGCTGCTCAAGGGCGACGGTGCTGCCGCAGCGCTCGAAACCTTGGTGCCCGTTGACATCGTCGACCTGCCCCCCTTCAAGCAGCGCTACGCCATCTTCACCAACAACGAAGGCGGCATCCTCGATGACCTGATGGTCACCCGCCGCGAAAACGACCTGTTCGTCGTCGTCAATGCCGCGTGCAAGGCGCAAGACATCGCCCACATGCAGGCGCACATTGGCTCCCTGTGCACCGTGCAGCCCCTACCCGACCAAGCCCTGCTGGCCCTGCAAGGCCCCCAAGCCGTGACCGCGCTGGCCCGCCTGAACGCCGGTGTGCAAAAGCTGACCTTCATGACAGGCGGCCACTTCGTGCTGGACGGCATCGATTGCTTCTTGACCCGCTCGGGCTACACCGGCGAAGACGGTTTCGAGATTTCTGTGCCGGCTGACAAGGCCGTGCAACTGGCCCGCTCCCTGCTGGCCCAACCCGAGGTCAAGCCGATTGGCCTGGGCGCGCGCGACACCCTTCGCCTCGAAGCCGGCCTGTGCCTGTACGGCCACGACATCGACACCACCACCACGCCCGTCGAAGGCAGCATCACCTGGGCAATCCAGAAGGTACGCCGCGCCGGTGGTGTCCGCGCGGGCGGCTACCCGGGCGCAGCGGTGATTGACGCCCAACTGGCCAACGGCGCCGCCCGCAAGCGCGTGGGCCTGATCAGCACCGAACGCATGCCCGTGCGTGAAGGTGCCAAGGTCGTTGATCAAGATGGACAAGACATCGGCGTGGTGACCAGCGGCTCCTTGGGCCCCAGCATCAACCAGCCCGTGGCGCTGGCCTACCTCCAGGCCGATCAGGCCGCCGTGGGCACCAAAGTCTTTGCCCTGGTGCGCGACAAACGCGTGGCAATGACCGTGACCGCCCTGCCCTTCGTGCCCAACGGTTACCACCGCGGCTGAAACCGGATCCAAAGGGCTGAGACAATCTCGCCCGTTCGGCACACCCAATTCATTTTTTCAGGACACTCACCATGACCATCAAGTACACGCCCGACCACGAATGGCTGCACATCGAAGCTGACGGCACCGCCATCGTCGGCATCAC
>JAVLFO010000015.1:0-1881 GCA_046052805.1 Aquabacterium sp.
ATCAAGCAGAAGTCCAAGGGCGCCATCGTCCGCGCGGTGCCCAGTGGCGCTGACGTGCCTGCGCAGCAGGTGGCCATCAAGCAAGCCCGCCGTGGGCACTTATCCGACCGATGGGGGCGCGATGCCGTCACCCGCCTGCGGCAGGAGTTTCAGACACACCAACTGCTCAGTGATGGGCACGGCATCCTGCGGGCCACGCGGTTCGAAGAAATCAATGGCGACGGGTTTCTGTTTTCGCCCTTCGTCGTAGCGCAAGATTTGGAGGCCTATGCCATTTCTCTGCTCAAAGGCCGACCATTGCCCTTTCTGGCGCCACACGAGCGCCTGTCGCTGCTGAGGGTGGGGCGGCAGCTGATTGATGCGGTGGCTTATCTGCACAGCCAAGACCTGATTCACCGAGACCTCGCACCGGCCAACGTGCTCGTTACCGAAGATATGACGGTTCAGATCATTGATCTGGAAATGGCGTCGCCTGCGCATTCGTCAGCCCCGCCGGTGGGCGTCGGAACCAAGGGGTTCGTGTCGCCCAACCAAGCGCTGCTCGGGACGCCGGATTTCGCAGACGACATCTACTCCGTCGGTGCGCTCTTGCAACTGCTGTTCATTGGCATCGATCCGAGACGCATTCAAGCCATTGCGCCATCACACCGGCTCGATTCATTGCGGCGCCTCACGGGACATGCACCAGCCTTCGAGGAACTGATCACCTTGGCTTGTCGTGCGATCGACGACAACCCACAACACAGGCCATCGCTTACTGACTTTTGGCGTTGCATGGACGCGCTGATTCTGTCCCCAGAGGCATCCACATCAACCGACCAGCGGTCTGGTGCCGAACCTCAAGCGGCAAATGCTCGGCACCTGTGGCAAATGGGTGGCAAGGGCCTTGCGATGATGGCCAAAGAAGGCGAAAACGGGTGGCCAAAGTCCATCCCGCTGGGGGGCGACGAAAGCGAGTGCGAAGAACGTGATCTCGAGCCTCTGCTGAGCATCAACCGTGGCCTGGCGGGCCTGGTCTATGTTCAGGCCAAGACCACTTCACGCGGGCCGCAGAATGCCAACCAAGTGGCGTCACCGCTCTCGCCCCAGCATGCGCTGCTGCTCCAGGCCGTGCAAAACCTGAGCGCTTATGTTGACGGCGAAATGCCCGGCCTGCACTTCGGCACCGCAGGCATCGCCGTGGCGCTGCATGAGGCTGCCCATGCTAGTGGATGTGAGGCTCCCACAGAGACACTGCGCTCACTGCTTGACCGGCCCTTTGACTGGCATGACCTGATGCACGGCGCTGCGGGCCAGGGGCTTGCCGCGCTGCTTTGCGGAGATCGATTTCATCATCTGTCAGCGGGCGCCTGTGCCCACCTGGCGTCCGTTCAATCGGACGATGGCAGTTGGCCATGCCCGAATACGATGCCGTCGCTGGCTGGTCAGGCTCACACGGGCTTTGCCCATGGTGCCGCTGGCATTCTGTACTTCCTTGCCACGCATGCGCTCATCACTGGTGACACAACACACCTGTCCGCCATTGACCGTGGCTTGACCTGGCTTTTGGATCATGCCGAGCTGATCGGCCACGAGTGCGTTGACTGGCGCTACTCATCCCAACGCGCCGAGCCGATGCAATGGTGGTGCCACGGAGGGCCAGGCATCGCGCTGACCCTGGCTCGCATCTTCGAACTCACGGGCCAAACCTGTTTCCTGCAACTTGCTGAGAGC
Organism: Aquabacterium sp.; assembly: GCA_046052805.1. Classification (GTDB taxonomy): domain Bacteria; phylum Pseudomonadota; class Gammaproteobacteria; order Burkholderiales; family Burkholderiaceae_C; genus Aquabacterium. The sequence goes on from JAVLFO010000015.1 coordinate 1,714, forward strand.
TCATTGCACTTCCACGGGCAGTCCACTCGCCACAGCAACCTCGGGCAGTGCCACGGCCTGTCGGGCCTCGGAGAGATCTACCTCGAAGTCGGTCACGTCAGTGGTCATGCCAAATGGCGTCAGCAAGCGCTCCGCTTGGTTGAGCCCATCGCGGCATTAGCAACCCAC
>JAVLFO010000016.1:0-5895 GCA_046052805.1 Aquabacterium sp.
TGCAAAGCCTCTGGCCACGGTGCGGTGGTATCTACATCGGCTGAGGTCATGCCCGCTACATAGGCGACCAGTCGCTTGCGGCCTGCCTGGTCTTCGCGCAGCACCACGGCGGCTTCGCGCACGCCATGACAACGCAGCAGCTGACCTTCGATTTCACCCAACTCGATGCGAAAGCCTCTGAGTTTGATCTGATCGTCGCTGCGGCCCTTGTACGTGAGGCTGCCGTCTGATTGCCAGCAAGCCAGGTCACCAGTGCGGTACAGGCGCTCTGGCCAGCCATGTGGTGCGGCGGTGATGAAGCGCTCGGCGCTCAGGGCAGGGCGGCCCAGGTAGCCATCGGCAAGGCCCATGCCGCCGATGTAGACCTCGCCCACCACGCCAATGGGCACAGGGCACAGTGCCTGATCGAGCACATGCACGCGGGTGTTGGGCAAGGGGCGACCGATGCTGAGTGTGGCTGGCGATGGCGCCTGTGTCATTGCAAGGTCAGCGACCTCTGGGGTCGATGGCAGCGTGCAGTGGTGCAGGGTCACGCACACCGAGGCCTCGGTGGGGCCATAGGCATTGACCACGCGCAGGCCGCTTTGCACGTACGGGGCGACCAAGGCATCGGGGCAGGCTTCGCCGCCCAGGATCAAGGTTTGCAGGTGCTGGGCGCCAATGCCCAAAGGCGCTGCAGCCAGCGCTGAGGGCGACAGCAGCACGTGCGTGATGCCGCGTGTGTGCAGCGTGGCTTGCAAGTTGGGGCCAGGCAGCAGGTCAGCGCGCGAGGCCAAGTGCAAGCACGCGCCCGTGGTCAAGGCCATGATCCATTCCCAGGCGCAGGCATCGAAGCTGGGCGAGGCAAATTGCAAGACGCGGCTGTTGGGTGTCAAGACCAAAGCGTCAACGCTGGCCAAGGCCAGATTGCACAGGCCACGGTGAGGCACCAGCACCCCTTTGGGCTTGCCGGTCGACCCCGAGGTGTAGATGACGTAGGCCGGGTCGTCCTCAGATGGTTTGGCGCCGGTCTGCCAGGCGGCGGGCAGAGCCTCAGGGCTTGAGTCAAGCGCGACGTCGTCAACCCACAGCAGCGCTCCCGCCTTGCTGCAGTCCATGTCGTCAAGCAAGGGGCGCAGGCTGGCTTGCGAGACGATGATCTGCGGCTGAGCATCCTCCACCATGTAGGCCAGCCGGGCAACGGGATAGGCGGGGTCCAGCGGCAGGTAGGCTGCGCCGGCCTTGAGAGCGGCCAGGACGGTCACAAAGGCGTCTGGACTGCGCTCTAGCAGCACCGCCACCAGGTCTTTGGGCTGGACGCCCAGGCGCACCAGTTGCGCCGCGACCAGGTCAGCGCGCGCGTTGAGCGTCGCGTAGCTGAGCGTGCCGCCCTCGAAGGCCAAGGCGGGTGCCTCAGGGGTGCGTGTCGCCTGCGCTTCGAACAGGATCTCCAGTCGGTGCGTTTGGCGCGCCAATGGCGGTGGGTTGAAGGCTTTGATCTGTTTGACTTGGGGCTCAGAGAGCCAGGCCAGCGAGCGCCAAGATGCACCTTGGGCTGGCTTGGCCATGGCCTTGAGCAGCGTCAAGAAGCTGTCGATCCACCGTTCAACGGTCGCCCGATCGAACAAGGCGGTGGCGTATTCCATGGCGCCGATCAAAGTGCCGCCTTCTTCACGCAAAGTGAGGTTCAGCTCGAAGGGCGAGCCCAGGCGTGGCAGGTCGATGCTGCGCAAGGTGAGATCACCCAGCGTGAGCGCGGCATCCGGTGTGTTTTGCAGGTTGAGCGTCGATTGGAAAATCGGGCTGTGGCTCAGGCTGCGCGCCGGGGTCAAGGCCTCCACCACACGGTCAAAAGGCAAATCTTGGTGCCCCAGTGCCGCCATGGTTTGTTGACGGACACGGGCCAGCACGGCACTCACATCCTGCTGCTCATGGAGTTGCACCCGCAAGGCGAGCATGTTGACGAAGCAGCCCACGACGTTGTCGAGTTCTGGCCGATGGCGATTGGCAACGGGCGAGCCAATGACCACATCGGTTTGGCCACTCAGGCGCGACAACAACATGGCCCAGGCAGTCAGCAAGACCATGTAGAGCGTGGCATCGTGGCTGTGTGCCAAGGCCTGCAAGCTCTGCGTCAAGCTGGCATCGATGCGCAGGCTGATCAGATCACCTGCGTGGCTTTGTGTGAGCGGGCGGGGGCGGTCTGTGGGCAGCTCCAGCAGGGCGGGTGCGCCGGCCAGCGCGGTCTGCCAGAACGTGAGTTGCTCAGACATCAACGCATCGGCCGATGCTGTGTGCTGCCAATGGGCGTAGTCGGCGTACTGAATGGGCAATGCCGGCAGATCGGCTTGTTGCCCCAGCAAGGCCGCGCCATACAGCTGCGCGAACTCGCGCGTCAACACGCCCAATGACCAGCCATCGGCCACGATGTGGTGCATGGCCAGCAACAAAACGCGCTCTGTGGGCTGGACTTCGATCAGGCACGCACGCACCAGGGGGCCGCGTGCCAGGTCGAAGGGCGCTTGGATGGCCTGTCCATGCCGCGCCAACAAGGCTTGAACATCGCGCTGGCCGTCATCGGCTTGGATGTGCGCGATGGGCAATGCGCTCTGCGTTTCAATGTGCTGAACGGGGACCCCGCCCTGCAAGCTGAACCGGGCGCGCAAGGCTTCATGGCGTGACAACAAGGCGTTCAGGCTGACCTGCAAGGCGTCGTGCTCGGTGCGCCCCATGGGACCCGTCATGTGCAAGGCCAACGGCAGCACATAGGCTGCGGATGCGCCCGGGAACTGGTCAAGGAACCACATCCGCCGTTGCGACCACGACAATGCCATGGCCGAGTGGCGGGCAATGGGCTGGATGGCGTCGTACACGGTGGCCTCATGCAGACCCGTGGCAGATGGCGCGTGGACATCAAGCCAGTGCGCCATCTCGTGCAAGCGGGGCGAGTCAAAGACCTGTCTGAGTGGCATGTCGATGCCAAAGTGCTGACGCAGTCGCGAGACCAGTTGCACTGCACGCAGCGAGTGTCCACCCAGATCAAAGAAATGCGCTTGCGGGCTGGGGGTCCAATCGGCGGGCATCGCCAAAACACTCCGCCAAACAGCGAACAGCTGCGCTTGGGTTTCGGTCAATGGGGCATCGGCGTCCGCCACGCCCAGGCGCACATCGGGGGCCGGCAAGGCCTTGCGGTCGATCTTGCCGTTGGGTGTCAAGGGCCAGGCCGGCAGCACCACGATGAAGGTGGGCACCATGTACTGCGGCAGTGCTGCGCGCAGGGCGTCTCTCAGGCGCGCGCCATCGGGCGGCGCCGTGCCATCGGTCGGTGTGACATAGGCCGTGAGGTGGGCCTCACCGTGCACGTCCACATGGGTCAACACGAGGCTCTCATGCACCTCAGGGCATTGGGTCAAATGCCACTCGATCTCGCCCAGTTCGATGCGCTGGCCACGCAGCTTGATCTGCTGGTCCATGCGCCCCAGGAACTCAAGCTCGCCGTTGTGACGCCAACGGCCCAGGTCGCCCGTGCGGTACACCCGCTGCTCGCCCATCTGAACGAAGCGTTCGGCGGTGAGGTCGGGTCGGCCCAGGTAGCCCAAGGCCACGCCCACACCCGAGATGCAAATCTCGCCCGCCACGCCAACGGGCGCGGGTTGAAGTGCCGCATTGAGAACGTGGACCTGCGTGTTGGCGATCGGGCGGCCAATGGGCACGCTGGTGGGCAAGGGGGCGCCGGCGGCCAGTGGCAACCAGCGGTGCATGCTCGCGCAGACTGTGGCCTCGCTCGGCCCGTAGGCATTGATGAACAAACGTCCAGCGGCCCAGCGTTGCGCCAGCGAAGGCGCGCAAGCCTCGCCGGCCACCACGAGCACCTGCAAGTCAGGCAGATTTGCGTTGTGCGCCATGGCCGCCAGCGCCACTGGCGGCAAGGTGGCGTGGCTGATGGCCTGCTCTTTGAGCAAGGCATGCAGGGGCTCACCTGGCATCACCTCGTCTTGCGTGGCAATGTGCAAGGTGGCGCCATGCGTGAGCGCCATCACCCATTCCCAAGCGCAGGCATCGAAGCCATACGCGGCAAACTGCAGCACACGGTGGCCAGGTCCAATGTGCAGTGACTGGGCTTGCGCGCCCGACAGGTTGCACAAACCACGGTGCGTGACCATAACGCCTTTGGGCTGCCCTGTCGAGCCCGATGTGTAGACCACATAGGCCAGATCGTCGGGTGAGGGATGCCGTGGCCCAGGTGACTGTGCCGGCATGTGTGCTGGCAACTCATCGACCCAGACCATGGCTTGCGCTGCCGCGTCCAGTCGCGCGGACAGGTGCCGTTGGCTGATGACCACGCAAGGGCGGGCATCCGACAGCATCCAAGTCACCCGGGCATCGGGGTAGGCCGGGTCAATGGCCAGGTAGGCTGCGCCCGCCTTGAGTACGGCTAGCTTGGCAATGAAAGCATCGAGGCTGCGCTCCAGCAACAGGGCCATCACCGCCGGGCCATCGTGGGGCTGCGCTGCCAGCAGGGGTTGAAGGTGGCTCGCGAGTTGATCTGCGCGCTGGTTGACCTCGGCATAGCTCAGGCACAGCGAGCCGAACCTCAAGGCTGGCGCCTGGGGTGTGCGTGCCGCCTGCTCTTCAAACAGGGTGTGGATCAGCGCCTCGTCACGGTAGGTGGTGGGCGCTGGGTTGAAGCCTTTGATCTGCGCCAACTCGTCGGGTGTCAGCACGCTTCGTGGCACTTCGTCCATGGGCCTGGACAAGGACTCGGCCAAGTGCGTCAGGGCCGTCAGTGTGTAGGCCGTGATGCGCTGGGCTTCGACCCCATCGAGCGCGCCGGGTGCGCTGGGCGAGCGGGCCTGTGCGTTGAGCACGAAGCCCTCGCCTGTGTCGTCCACCAGCAGTGCCAGGGGATAGTTGCTTCGCTCTTCGCTGTGGATCAGGGTGACCCCACCCAGCTGGGGCGCGAACAGCTCATCCAGGGTGTGGCGGTAGTTGAGCACCGATCCAAACAGGGGGGCGCCCGATGGCAAGGCACTGCACCGCAAGGCGTCCACCAAAGGCGTCTGCTCGTGTTGCAGGAGCGCAAGCAGCTGCTTATGCGCTTGCATCACCTGCTCATCGGCGGTGTGCTCGCCGCGGGTGTCGAGGCGCAGGGGCAAGGTGTTGATGAACAGACCCAAGGCTTGATCGACGCCCGAGACAGCGCTTGCACCAGCGCCATGCAAGCCTTGCAGTCGCCCTGACAACACGGTGCCAAACACCACGTCGGTACGACCGCTGCACTGCGCAATCACCCATGACCATGCCACATGGAACAGCGCCGCAGGCGTGACGCCCCGTTGGCGGGCATGAGCGCGCAGACGCTCCGCCAGGCCCAAGGGCAGTGCCACGCGATGCGACTCGATCTGGCCTTGGTCGCTTCGCACATGGGTCATGCCGAAGGGCAGGGTGGGCTCATCGATGTCGCCCAGCGTGGCGACGAAATGCGCCCTGGCCGCCGTGTCGTTTTGCATGGACAAGGCCTGCGCAACAAAGCCCCGGTAAGGCACTGCAGGCGGCAGCACGTGCGCTGCAGATTCACTTGCGCTCAAGCAGACTTGAAGCTCTTTCAGCAAAATCTCTTGCGACACGTGGTCACAGACCAGGTGGTGCATTTGAACGACCAGCCTCCAGCGTGCATCTGGCGCACCCTCGGCATCGGCAGGCGAGCTGCCCGGTGGCAAGGCGGTGTGAGGTGGCACGACGATGGCGCGCCCCAAAGGCGCATGGTCCAGCGGCAACAGGCCGAGCGCGATGGGGGCGTCCGCACTACCAGCGTCAAACACGGGCAGGCGGGCCTCGCGCCACACCGTTTGCATGGGCTGCGGCAAGCCTTGCCAAACAATGGCCGTGCGCAAGATGTCATGCCGGTCAACCAGC
>JAVLFO010000017.1:0-7291 GCA_046052805.1 Aquabacterium sp.
GGGTGTGCATAGGTGCCGATGTCGACGCGGCCGAGTTTCTTGGCCACCAGCGCCTGTTGCGTGGGCCGCGCCATGCGCACGGCGATGTCGGCTTCGCGTTGCAGCATGTCGTCCATGCGGTTGTTCAGGGCCAACTCCAGCGTGACCTGCGGGTGCGCTGCTTGGTAGCGCGCCAGGATCTCGGGCAGCACCTCGCCGCCGATCAGTTCGCTGGCCGTGACGCGCACGGTGCCGCGCTCGCCTTGGGCCGCGCCGGATGCCAGTCGGGCTGCGTGGTGTGCGGCCGAGGCCATGGCCTGCGCCGGCCCTTGCAGTGCCAGAGCCGCGGCGGTGGGTTTGAGCCCCTTGGGTGCGCGCGTGAAGAGGCTCAAGCCGAGGGCCGACTCGAGCGAGGCCACATGGCGCCCCAGGCTCGGCTGGGTCATGCCCAGCGCGCGCGCTGCTCCCGATAGGCTGCCCTCTTGCAGGACAGCCAAGAAGGAGCGGTACAGGGTCCAGTCGATGTCGGGGGCGATGTGGGTCTTGGCCATGCACAAATGTATGGCAATCATTCATTCATCGGCAATGGATGAATGGGTGCGGTTTGCCTACGATGCATCTCAAACCCACAGGAAGCCCACGATGCCCCTCTCGCCCAACCTGCCCGAACGCCATCCCACCGTGCTGATCATTGGCGCCACAGGCGGCCTGGGCCGTCAACTGGCCGTGCGGCTGTGCGAGCTTGGCTGGCCAGTGCGCGCACTCACGCGCCACGCGGGCATGGCGCAGGCGGTGCGCTCGGGTCGTGAGGCTGACGCGGGCTTGCAAAACGTGCAGTGGTGCTTGGGCGATGCGATGCATGCCACAGACGTCGCCGCCGCCGCACAAGGGGCGGACTTCATCGTGCACGCCGCCAATCCACCACGCTACCAACACTGGCGCGCGTTGGCCTTGCCCATGCTGCGCAACGCCGTCGAGGCCGCGAGGGCGTCGGGCGCGAGGCTGATCTTGCCCGGCAACCTCTACAACTTCGGGCCTGACGCGGGTGTGCGGGTCAACGAGTCATCGCCTCAACACCCCTTGACGCGCAAAGGGGCCGTGCGGGTGGAGATGGAGCGCATGCTGGCCGACGCCGCAGCGCATGCACACGCGCCGGTGCGCTCGATCGTGCTGCGTGCGGGCGACTTTTTCGGGGGGCATGCGCCGTCGTCATGGTTTCAGACCTTGCTGGTCAAACCGGGGCGCGAACTCAAGCAGGTGGTCTACCCCGGTGAGGCAGACGTGGGCCACGCGTGGGCCTATTTGCCGGACTTGGCCGAGGCCATGGTGAGGCTGATGCGCCTGGACGCCTCACAGGCCACGCGCTTGGCGCCATGCGAGGTCTTGCACTTTGCTGGGCATTGGCTGCCACGGGGCATCGACATGGCACATGCCGTGTGTCGCGCCGCGCCGCATCGCGCCTTGGCGATCAAGCGTTTTCCGTGGCTGCTGGCGCGCATCTTGTCGCCCGTGGTGCCAGTCTTGCGCGAGATGCGGGAGATGCGCTACCTGTGGCAGGTGCCACTCCAGCTTGACGCCAGCCGGCTGGCCCAGTTGATCGGGCCGGAGCCCCACACGCCCTTGGACGAGGCTGTGCGGGCCAGCTTGCAGTCGCTGGGCTGCCTTACAGAGGCAGGTTCAAGGTAGGCGCAAAGATCGCGATGTTGGCGGCCAGGCCGGCGGTCCAGACCAAGGTGCGCAGCGGTGCAATGTTGGCGAAGTACAGCGCCGTGTAGACCACGCGCAGGCCAATGAAGGCCATGGCCAGGTGGTCGGTATGGGCTTGGTCCAGTCCGGCAAACTGGGCGGCCAGCACGCCAAACACGAACAGGGGCAGGGCTTCAAAACCGTTGCTGTGCGCGGCGGCGGCACGTGCGCGCCAGCCGTCTTGCTTGGTGGCCCAGCCGCGTGGGTCGTTGTTGTCGTAGCCGCCCTGGCTGCGCTTTTTGGTGGCGGTGCTGGCTTTGGCAATGCCCATGGTCAGGACGGGCATGACGGCTGCGATCAAGACGCAGGTGTTGGCGATGGTCATTTTGTCTCCTAGGTGTGCAATCAAGCCATGGGCTGGTGCCGAGGCTGCTGCATTCTAGAGAGTGACAATGACTGTTGTCAAAAAAGATTTGATGTGAAAAAAACACCCCCGACGGCGCAACCTTGGTGTGGGCGCCATCCGGGGGTGATCTGGTGTGCAGGTGTTCAGTCAGTTAGCGCCGGATAGTCGGTATAGCCGTGTGGGCCTTGACCGCCGTACAAGCCCGTGTCTGAGAACAGTGGGTTCATGGGCGCATCTTCACGCAGGCGGCGCACCAGGTCTGGGTTGCTGATGATGTCGCGCCCGAAGGACACCAGGTCGCCCTTGCCACTGTCGATGGCTTCTTGCGCCATGGCCTTGGTGTAGCCGTTGTTGACCATCCACACGCCGCTGTAGAGCTTGTGTAGGGCTTCGTAGTCGAAGGGGGCGTTGTCGCGCGGCCCGCCCGTGTGGCCTTCGACCACGTGGATGTAGACCGGGTGCAGCTTCTCGAGCTCGCGCACCACGTATTCGAACAGAGGCTGAGGGTGGCTCTCGTTCGAGTCATTGACGGGCGAGACAGGCGAGAGGCGGATGCCGACCTTGCCAGCGCCGATTTCGGCCGTCACGGCGGCCATCACTTCCAGCAAAAAGCGCGCGCGGTTTTCGATGCTGCCACCGTATATGTCGTTCCGCTTGTTCGAGCCGTCACGCAAGAAGGCGTCGAGCAGGTAGCCGTGGGCGCCGTGGATTTCGACGCCGTCAAAACCGGCCTCGATGGCGTTGCGCGAAGCCGTGCGGAAGTCGTTGACGATGCCTGGGATCTCGCTGGTTTCCAACGCGCGAGGCACCGAGGTGTCGACCATGCCTTGGCCTGGCACGAAGGTCTTGGCCTTGGCCGCAATCGCCGATGGCGCCACAGGGGCTTGCTCTCCGGGCTGGTAAGCCGTGTGCGACATGCGGCCGGTGTGCCACAGCTGCACAAAGATCTTGCCGCCCTTGGCGTGCACGGCTTCGGTCACCTTTTTCCAGCCAGCGACTTGCTCGGCCGTGTGCAGACCGGGTGTCGAAGGGTAGCCTTGTGCGGTGCTTGACACCTGGGTGGCCTCAGAGATGATCAAGCCGACGCTGGCGCGCTGCGCGTAGTACTCGACCACCAGCTCGCCAGGCACATTGCCTTTGTCAGCGCGGCTGCGGGTCAAGGGGGCCATGACGATGCGGTTGGCCAGGGTGATGTCGCCCAGCTGGAAGGGTTGGAACAAAGAGGTCTCGCTCGGTGCGTGGGTGCTCATGAGGGGCTCCGGTGTGAAAGGGCGGCACAGGCCGCCGTGTGTGGAAAGGGTTGAAGAGATCGAATCAGGGCTTGAAGAAGGTGTCGAACATCAGGCTGACGGCGTCTTTGAGCGGCTTGGCGTTGTGGCTGAGCTTCATGCGCAGCAGGGCGCCTTCCCAGGTGTCCCAAAAGACGGCGGCCAGCTTCTTGGCGGGGATGTCTTGGCGCACGCTGCCCTCGGCTTGGGCGCGCTCAATCAGGTCGGCCAGTCGCTTCGACCAGGTCCGCATGACGTCTGACAAGACCGCGCGGCACTCGGGGCTGGACTCCGACACTTCGGCGGCGAAGTTACCGACCAGACAACCTGGGCACGCGGCTTGTTCGTGGTGCTTGATGAAGCGTGCAAACAGGTGGTGCAGCGCGGGCAGGGCTTGGCCTGGGGCGTCTTGCATGCAGGCCGTCCAGGTTTCGTCGACCATGCCTGCGTAGTGCCGCACGATCAAGGCGGCAAAGGCCTCTTTGCTGTCGAAGTGGTTGTAGAACGAGCCCTTGGGCACGCCGGCTTTGTCGGTGATTTGCTGGATGCCGGTGGCGTTGTAGCCGGCCTGGCAAAACAGGGCGTACCCGGCCTCGGTGAGGCGGCGGGGGATGTCGGTTTTGTCAGCGGTGCGTGGCATGGGTCAAATAATATGACCAGTCGTCTTAACCTGCAAGGCGGCGGGGTTTTACCGCTTTGTGCTAAGTCAAACGGAGCGCTCGCTCTCGTGCCAGCCACCCAGCACCCACCGCGTGAGCGCGGCAAGCAGCCAGTACATGGCCACGCCGGTCAGCGAGATCAGCACCAGTGCTGCAAACAGCCGAGGGATGTTGAGCTGGTAGCCCGACTGCAGGATTTGATAAGCCAGCCCGGTACCCGTGCCCCCTGTGCCCGCCACGAACTCGGCCACCACGGCGCCAATCAAGGACAAGCCGCCTGAGATGCGCAGCCCGCCCATGAAGTAGGGCAAGGCGGAGGGCACTTGCAAGCGGCTCAGCGTTTGCCAGCGCGTGGCGCCTTGCAAGGTGAAGTAAGCGGCCAGCCCAGGGTTCACGCTGCGCAGCCCCAAGGTGGTGTTCGAGATCACGGGGAACAGCGCCACCAGCGTGGCGCACACCACGAGTGCCGCGGTCGGGTCTTTGATCCAAATGATGATGAGCGGCGCGATGGCCACGATGGGCGTCACCTGCAGCAGCACCGCGTACGGAAACAGCGCGGCTTCCACCCAGCGGCTTTGCACAAAAGCAAAGGCGATCAACACACCCAGCACGGCCGAGCAGGCAAAGGCCAGCGTGGTGATCTTGACCGTGACCCACAGCGCCCCCAGCAGCAGCGGGGCATCGCTGACCAAGGTTTGCGCGATCAACCATGGTGAGGGCACCAGGTAGGCGGGTACGTCGGCCATCGTGGTCCAGGCTTGCCAGCCACCCAGCAGCACGGCAGCCACCCACAGCGGCAGGCTGCGTTGCCAAAAGCTGCCGGCGGTGGCTTGCCCGGCCACTGGTGCTGGGGCGTTCAGCGGCGCGCTCACAGCTTGGCCTCCAAGTCAGGGTCGCTCGCCAAGGCCAAGGCCTCATGCAGGGCGGCCACTTGCGCCACAAACGCGGCGCTGGCGCGAAAATCTGGCGGGCGAGGCCATGGCGTGTCGAGCTTGACCTCTTGTAAGACACGGCCCGGCCGCGCACCCATCACGATCACCCTGGACGACAGGAACACCGCCTCGGTGATGCTGTGGGTCACGAACAGCACCGTCAAGCCTTGGGCTCGCCACAGGCCCAACAAGTCGGCATCGAGCTTGTTGCGGGTGATCTCGTCCAGCGCGCCAAAGGGCTCGTCCATCAGCAGTAGCTGGGGTTGGGTGACCAGGCCACGCGCGATGGACACGCGCATCTGCATGCCACCCGAGAGCTCATGCGGCATGTGCTGCGCAAAGCTGGACAGGCCCACCAAGGCCAAGGCCTCGTCCACCTTTTGCTGGGCTTGCTTTGCTGGCACGCCTGCGAGGTCCAGCGGCAGGCGCACATTGCGCGCCACCGTGGCCCAAGGCATCAGCGTGGCTTCTTGGAACACAAACGACAGCGCTTGCTTGGCCCGGTCTGAGCCCGCCGGCAAGCCTTGCACGGTGATGTGGCCTTGCGTTGGTTTGAGCAGCCCCGCCACCATTTTCAGCAGCGTGCTTTTGCCGCAGCCCGAGGGGCCCAGCAAGGTCACGAACTCACCGCGTTGGATGCCCAGGCTGACAGGCATCAAGGCCCGCGTGCCGTTGGGGTAGACCTGCTCAACGCCCTCGATGCCAATGGCTGCGTTCACACTCAAGGCAAGATCCCCAGGCCATTGACGAAGCGGGTCGTGTAGGTCTTGCTCAAGTCCACCTTGCTGGGGTCCAGCAGCTTGTGTTGAACCATCATGTCGTAGGTCTGCTTCATGCGGGCGTCGGTGATGGTGCCGATGCCCAGCTTGGCTGCGTCACCCCCAGTGACGATGCCTTCCGCCTTCATCTTGGCAATGCCATAGGCCAGCAAGTCGTCGGTCATGTTGGGGTTGTCTTTTTTGATCAGGGCGTTGCCGGGTTTCGGGTCGCCACCCAGGTAGCTCTTCCAGCCCAGCATCGAGGCCTTCACGAAAGCAGCCACCTGTTGCGGACGCTTCTCCAGTGTGTCGGCCATGCAGACCACGGTGGTGGCATACGGCGGCCAGCCCAGGTCAGACAAGATGAAGACGCTGGGCTTGAACTTGGCTTCTTTTTCGATGCTGTAGGGCTCAGAGGCCAGATAGCCTTGTTGCGCCACATTCTTGTCGGCCAAGAAGGGCTGGATGCTGAACACATAGGGGCGCATTTGGGCATCGGTGAAGCCATAGCGGCTCTTCAGCCAGGGCCAAAAACTCACCAGGCTGGGCGCGCCGATCAAGAGGGTGCGGTTGCGCAGGTCTTCGACCTTTTTGACATCCGGGTGCGCGATCAACACCACAGGGTCTTTCTGGAAGGCAGCCGCAACGGTCACGGCCTTGATGCCTTGCTCCCACGATTTGATGGTCTGCACGTCGTAGCCCATGATGCAGTCGGCCTGGCCCGCGACCAGCAATTGCATCAGGTTGACTTGCGGCCCCCCCATCTTGAGGGTCACATCCAGCCCCGCCTTGGCATACAGGCCGGTGGCTTGGGCTTGATAGACCCCCCCCTGTTCAGACTGGGCGTACCAGTTGGTCACATAGGTGAACTTGTCGGCTGCCAGTGCGCTTGAGAGGGAAAGCCCAGTCAACAGCGCGACAGCGCCTGCTTTTCTCATCAGATGAAACGGGATCATGGAAGTCTCCAAGTCGGGGGGTGCGTTGCCACGTGATCACGGGTGTCTGCGAAGCTGGAATACACCGCCTTCACATGATGCCCGACGATAAAATCTCAGGTTTTACGCCTGTGGATGAGCCCGTGTCAGATCGCCTTTTTGTGACTATGCAACACGTCTTGCCCAAAGTGGCTTTGACGGAACTGGCTGGCGTGGGGGCATCGGCCCGCGGCGGCGCCTTGACGGCGCGTTTCATCCAGTGGTTTGCCAAGCGCTACCAGGTCAACATGGCCGAGGCCGCCAACCCCGACATCACCAGCTACCCCACGTTCAACGAGTTCTTCACGCGCTCGCTCAAGCCCGGGGCGCGGCCTTTGGCCCAAGCCGACTGGGTGTGCCCGGTAGACGGCGCCATCAGCCAGTTTGGTGTGATTGAGCAAGACCAGATCTTTCAGGCCAAGGGCCATCACTACACCACCACGGCCTTGGTGGGCGGCGACAGTCAGTTGGCAGCCAAGTTCCACGACGGGCATTTCGCCACCATCTACCTGAGCCCCAAGGACTACCACCGCATCCACATGCCGGCTTCCGGCCGGCTCACGCGCATGATCCATGTGCCTGTCTCTTATACACATCTGACGCTGCCGACGAACTCTAGGGTGTAGATC
>JAVLFO010000018.1:0-2653 GCA_046052805.1 Aquabacterium sp.
CGAGGGGTGTTCAGGCGAGGCGCGGGGCGAGGGGTGGGTGGCCTCCTGGTATGGGAGGTTGCCAAGCTGGGTCTGACCTGCGCCTTGTTGGTGCTGGCTCCTCGGTTGGTTCACCCTTTGAATTGGGTGGCCATGCTGGTGACCATGGTGTTGTGCTTGAAGGTGATTGGGGTGGCGTTGCTGGTTTGGCAGCGCCGCGAAAAGAAAATCGTTTGACGAGAGTTGCTGATGTCTGCTGAAGCTCACGCCGTAGAACACGCGGTCACCGCGCCCGAATACATCGGGCACCACCTGCGCCATCTCCAGAATTTCACGGAGAAGCAGGCCATTGTTGACTGGAACTACATCAACTACGACTCGATCTTCTGGTCCGTGGTGATGGGTGCTGTTGGCTTGTTCTTGCTGTGGCGCGCTGCACGCAAGGCCACGGCCGGTGTGCCTACCCGTTTCCAGGCCGCCGTCGAGATCCTTGTTGAGATGGTCGACACCCAAGCCAAGGGCATCGTGCACAACGCCGAATCCCGCAAGGCCGTCGCGCCTGTGGCTTTGACCGTGTTTGTGTGGATCTTCTTCATGAACGCGATGGACTTGTTGCCCGTTGACCTGCTGCCCCGCATCTGGGAGGAGTACTACAAGGTTGCCGGCCAGGACCCCCACCACGCCTACATGCGTGTCGTCCCCACGGCTGACCTGTCCATCACCTTGGGCATGTCCATCTCCGTGTTGCTGATCTGCCTGTACTACAACATGAAGATCAAGGGCGTGGGCGGCTGGATCAAAGAGCTGTTCACGGCACCGTTCCATGCCCACGGCGTGGTCGGCACGATCGTCCTGGCCCCTGCCAACTTCTTCTTGAACATCGTCGAGTTCGGCGCCAAGACCATCTCTCACGGGATGCGGCTGTGGGGCAACATGTACGCCGGCGAGCTCGTTTTCATGCTGATCGCCTTGTTGGGCGCGGCTGGTCTGTCTTCGTTGGGTAGTGTTGGCCTCTGGCTGACCGGCGTTCTGGCGGGTTCCGCTTGGGCCATCTTCCACATCATGATCATTGCGCTGCAAGCGTTCATCTTCATGATGCTGACCCTGGTCTACATCGGTCAGGCCCACGAAGGTCACTGATCCGTTCAGTTTTTCTTTCCCTGTTTTTCTTTTTTCTAACCAACCTTTCTTTTAGGAGCAATCATGGAATTGGTGTTGGCAAACGTCGCTCTGGCTTGTGGTCTGATCATCGCCCTGGGCGCCATCGGTGCTTGTATCGGTATCGCTTTGATGGGCGGTAAGTACTTCGAAGCCACCGCTCGTCAACCTGAGTTGATGAACGAACTGCAAACGAAGATGTTCCTGTTGGCTGGTCTGATCGACGCCGCCTTCCTGATCGGTGTTGGTATCGCGATGCTGTTCGCATTCGCCAACCCCTTCATCGCGCCTCTGGCCAAGTAATCGGTCCCTTCTCGACTGAACATTCATTTAACCGAGAAAGGTCCGAGCCGTGAATCTGAACGCAACGCTGTTCGCGCAGATCGTGGTTTTCGGGATCCTGTGGTGGTTCACGATGAAATTCGTGTGGCCCCCGATCACGAAGGCCCTCGACGAGCGCGTCACAAAGATCGCGGACGGTCTGGCTGCGGCTGACAAGGCCAAGCTGGAACTGGCAAACGCAAACAAAAGCGTCCAGGAACAGCTCAGCCAGTCCCGCGACGAAATCGCTCAACGCATCGCTGACGCTGAAAAGCGCGCAGCCGCCATCGTCGAAGACGCCAAAAAGCGCGCTTCTGACGAAGGTGCCAAGATCGTCGCTGACGCCAAGGCAGAAGCCGATCAAATGGTGGTTCAAGCCCGTGAGACCCTGCGTGAGCAGGTCGCCGGTCTGGCCGTCAAGGGCGCTGAGCAAATCCTGCGTCGTGAGGTGTCGGCCGAGGTCCATGCTGACCTGCTGAGCCGCTTGAAGTCGGAGCTTTGATCATGGCCGAGCTTGCCACCATCGCCCGTCCTTACGCCGAAGCCTTGTTCAAGGCCACATCGGAGGCAGACCAGTCTGCTTGGGTAGAGCAAGTGGGCGCTCTCGCTCAGGTCGCTCGCGACCCAGCGCTGGCATCCTTTGCTGACAACCCCCGTGTGACCGCAGAGCAAGTTTCTGAAGTCATCACTGGGGCTGCCAAGGTGGCTCTGTCGCCGGCCGTGGCCAATTTTCTGCGCACCGTTCTGGACAACGGTCGTTTGGCGGCATTGCCGCTGATGGCCGAGCAGTACCAGGTCCTCGTGCAAGCCCGCCAGGGTGTGTCTGAAGCGCTCATCTTCAGTGCCTTCCCGATCTCTGCCGCGCAAGTGGCCGACATCGTGGCACCGCTTGAAAAGCGTTTTGGCCGCAAGCTGGAAGCCAAAGTCGAAGTCGAACCCGACCTCATTGGTGGCGTGCGCGTGGTGGTTGGCGACGAAGTGCTCGACACTTCAGTCAAAGCCCGCCTGGAACGCATGAAGTCGGCCCTCCTGGCGTGATCCGGAGTCCGGCCTCAAACCCGAATAGTCGCCCAACCCTACCGGTGGTATTGCGCCACCGGTTGTTGTCAACGCGGTCTGCCGATGTGCAGCCCTTGACCAGCCTGGGAGCAAAGCAATGCAACTGAATCCCGCAGAAATTTCCGAACTGATCAAG
>JAVLFO010000019.1:0-1606 GCA_046052805.1 Aquabacterium sp.
CCCTGATGTCGCTCTGCCATGGTTGAAGTCCTTGCCCACCGCCGCTTGCGGGTTTGTGTTTTGGGTGCCACCGGTTCGATTGGCACCAACACGCTGGACGTGATCGGGCGTCATCCTGAGCGCTACCAAGTCTGGGCGCTCAGTGGCGCACAGCGCGTGCCCGAGTTGTTCGAGCAGTGCGTGCGCTGGCGCCCTGCTTTTGCGGTGATGCCGCAAGAGGCGATGGCCTCGAAGCTGCGCGAGTTGGTGCGCGAGGCAGGTTTGCCCACCGAGGTGCTCAGCGGCGAACAAGCCTTGTCTGACATCGCGTCACATGCCGAGGTGGACGTGGTCATGGGGGCCATCGTGGGGGCAGCCGGCTTGCCGCCTTGCCTGGCCGCTGCACGCGCGGGCAAGCGCTTGCTGCTGGCCAACAAAGAGGCTTTGGTGGTGGGCGGAGCCTTGTTCATGCAGGCTGTGCGCGAAGGTGGCGCCACTTTGCTGCCCATCGACAGCGAGCATTCGGCCATTTTTCAGTGCCTGCCGCAGGACGCTTCGACCTGGGCTCAGCGCATCGATCACATCGTTTTGACCGCGTCGGGTGGGCCGTTTCGCCAGCGTGACCCTGCCACCTTCCGCGACATCACGCCCGAACAGGCCTGTGCCCATCCCAACTGGGTGATGGGGCGCAAGATCTCGGTGGACTCGGCCACGATGATGAACAAGGCCTTGGAAGTCATTGAGGCTCGCTGGCTGTTTGACCTCGCACCTGAGCAAATCAAGGTGGTCATTCACCCACAAAGCATCATCCATTCGATGGTGGTGTGCCGTGACCGCTCTGTGTTGGCCCAATTGGGCACCCCAGACATGCGTGTGCCCATCGCCTATGGCTTGTCATGGCCTGAGCGCATCGAGTCCGGTGCCGATTTGCTGGATTTCGCCAAGCTCTCAGCCCTTACATTCGAGCAACCCGACGCACAGCGCCACCCCGGTCTGCAACTGGCTTGGGAGACCTTGCGCGCTGCGCCTGGCAGCACGTGCGTGCTCAATGCCGCCAATGAAGTGGCGGTCGAGGCGTTCTTGGCGCGCCGCATCCGTTTCGACCAGATCCACCACGTCAATGCCCAGACGCTGTCAGACTGCGTGATTGAAGCGGGTGCCGCTGATTCGGTCGACGGACTGCTGGCTTTGGACGCGCGCGCACGTCAGCTTGCCCAGCAATGGCTGTCTGGCTGGAGCGCTTGATCGCCTTGGCCACCGTCACCTCGCACCTCACAGGAGTTTTGCCATGTTGACCACGATCCTTGCCTTCATCGTGACCATCGGCGTGTTGGTGGTGATCCACGAATATGGACACTACCGCGCTGCCGTGGCGTGCGACGTCAAGGTGCTGCGCTTTTCGGTGGGCTTTGGCCGCGTTCTGTGGTCGCGCCAAAAGGGCGAGACCGAGTTCGTCGTGTCGGCGCTTCCCTTGGGTGGCTACGTCAAGATGCTGGACGAGCGCGAAGGCGCGGTAGACCCTGCTCAGGCACACCGCGCCTTCAACCGCAAGCCCTTGCCGCAGCGGGCCTTTGTTGTGGCTGCGGGACCGATCGCCAACTTGGTGCTGGCGGTGGTGCTGTATGCC
>JAVLFO010000020.1:0-16833 GCA_046052805.1 Aquabacterium sp.
CAGTTGGGCCGCTGCCGCCTGATGGCCCACGAGGTTCACGGCCTCCTCGATCACGGCGCCCACGGGCAGCGCCTCGATGCACATGGGCAAGCTGCCAGCCTCGATGCGCGAGAGGTCCAACACATCGGTCAGCATGGCCAGCAGGTGGGCGCCCGCTTGCTCAATGTGGGCCACCTTTTGCCGCTGGCTGTCGTTGAGCGGGAAGCGCGGGTCGACGCGCAGCAGCTGCGCAAAGCCCAGCATGGCGTTGAGGGGCGTGCGCAGCTCATGGCTCATGCGCGACAAGAACTCGGTTTTGGCTTTGCTGGCGCGCTCGGCGGCGCGCGCGGAGCTCATGGCCTCTTGCATGCGCAAGCGCTCGCTGATGTCTTCGATCACGGCAATGAGCTGTACGGGCTGCTGGTTGGCGTCGCGCAGCAAGACCACGTTGAGCACGGCCCACACCGTCACGCCGTCGGGGCGCAGGTAGCGCTTTTCCAGGGCATAGCGGTCTTGCCGACCATCGAGCAAGGCCTCGACATGGGCCTGGTCGGTGGTGATGTCTTCTGGGTGGGTGATGTCGTGGGCGTGCAGGCCGATCAGGCTCTCGCGGGTGCGCCCGGTGATGTCCGCAAAACGCTGGTTGACCTCGAGCAAGCGGCCTTGCAGCGAGAGGCGGGCCATGCCCACGCCGACGGCTTCAAAGATGGCGCGGTACGAGGGGTCGTGTGGCAGGCCATCGTGGGCCGTCGGGTATGCGAGCTTGCCAAGGGTCAGGCTGGCCATGAGGGGACATCCGTCGACACCACACAAGGCACCGTCATGCGGCGCAGCCTCCACTGCACCGCGCGGGTGGTGGTGTCCCCCGCGCGGCTGACAACAATGTCGCACATTTGGCGACTAATGGACAAGCGCGGTGGCGCAGTCTGTGACCGGCTGTGTCGACCCCACGCGATAGGTCTGGCCCGCCAAGGAACGGATGACGGTGCAGTTGCGTCCAGCGCCTTTGGCTTCGTACAAAGCGCGGTCGGCGCGCTCGATGCAAGCGTCCAAGGCTTCCTCGTCGCTGTAAGCGGTCAAACCTGCCGAAAACGTGGGTTTGAGGTCGGGGTAGGCCGGCACGAGGCAGGCCTCTGCCAGCAAAGCGCGTGCGCGCTCGAGGCCCACATTGGCCAGCTCGGGCGAGGTGTCGTTGAGCAGCACCAAGAACTCCTCGCCGCCCCAACGTGCCAGCACGTCGGTGTCGCGCAGGGCGCTTTGCACCACCTGTGAGAAGCGGCTCAGCACCTTGTCGCCCACGCCATGCCCGTAGGTGTCATTGATACGCTTGAAGTGGTCGATGTCGAGCAGGGCCAGACAAAAGCGGTGGTGGCCGGTGCGCTCCAGGCGTTTGCGGTGCTGGCCCAGCACCTCCATCATGTGACGCCGGTTGAGCAAGCCTGTCAGTTCGTCGCGCGTGGCCAAGACCTGGATGCGGGTCAAGGCGCCGGCCAACTCGTCCTTCTGGGCCTGCAGTTTGGCGCGCAAGCTGCTGAGTTGGGCGGCCAGCCGAGAGATGGTCGGCACGATGGCGGCCGTCAGCACGAAGTGGGCGATCTCCAGCTTGAAGGGGTAGTGAACCGGGTCTTGCCGAATCTTGAACAACATGGTCAAGCCCATCAGCACCACGGTGTAGGCGCCAGCGGTGCGAGCGCCTTGGTGGGTGAGGTTGAAAATGCCAAACACCAACACCAAAGACAACAACATCATGGTCGAGCCATGCACGGGCCCGGTCACGGCATAAGCGCCCACGATGATGGTGAGCGCCGACAGGATCTGCGGCAAGGTCAGGGCGGGGTCGTCGTAGCGCAGGTTCAAACCCGAGCGGATCACGCCGTACCAAAACAGGCAATTGACGACGATGGCACTGCAGAGCCACTTGACGTCGTGGATCTCCATGAAGCCCACCCAGGCCGCATAGAGCTGCAGCAGGCAACATGCCACGAACACGTTGGCCGCCAACAGCGAGCGCGTGATGCGCAGGCGCTGCTTGCGATCGGTGCCGAGGCACACGTCACCCAAACGGTCGAGAAATGAGGCTGGCATGGTCTTTGTCAATGCAACATGATCGGCTTTCGGCCGTATTCACAGAAACCTTGAGTCCCAAGGACGTCTGACAAACCCGAGGACCTGGGTTTGAATCGTTCAAATCAATTGAATCGTGGCGTGAAGTGGGCTCAACCCGTTTCACCTTGTGATCACTAACCTGCTCACTATGGCGCGATGCCTGAGGAGCCAGTCGATCATGAACACCCCCAAAACACCCGCTGCCGAGCGTTACAGCCTGCCTGCCATCGTCATGCACTGGCTGCTGGCGCTGGCCATCGTGGGCGCCTTTGCGGTCGGCCTGTACCTGGAGGAGTTGCCACTGTCACCGGGCAAGATCAAACTGATCAACTGGCACAAGTGGGCTGGGGTGTCGATCTTGATGCTGTCGGCGCTGCGCTTGGCCTGGCGGCTCACGCACCGTCCGCCCGCCTTGCCCGCCCGCATCTCACGGGCCATGCCCGCGTGGCAGCGGGCCGCCCACCATGGCACCCACCACCTGATGTACCTGCTGTTTTTCGCGGTGCCCCTGCTGGGTTGGGCTTACAGCTCGGCCAAGGGCTACCCCATCGTGTGGTTTGGCGTTTTGCCGTTGCCTGACCTGTTGCCCGCCAACCCCGCACTGGCCGAGACGATCAAGCCACTGCATGGCTTGGCAGCCTGGACCCTGATGGCCTTGGTGGCCATGCACATCGCAGCGGCCCTCAAACACCAGTTCATTGACCGAGACGGCCTGATCGACCGCATGCGCCCCGGAGTTTCCAAATGACCTCACGCACCCCTTGGCTGACCGCCGCCACCTTGCTCATGGCCTGTGCAGGCTGGGCCACCCAGGCCTTGGCCGCTGACCAAACCTTGCTGCCCGCGCAAAGCGAAGTCACGTTTGTGGCCAAGCAAGTGGGCGTACCCCTGCAAGGCCGTTTCAAGGCCTTTGCCGTGCAAAGCCGCTTTGACCCCAAGGCGCCGCAAACCAGCCAGATCGCCTTGCAGATCGACCTGGGCAGTGTGGCGGTCAATGCCGACACCGACGCCGAGTTGGCCAAGCCCGAGTGGTTCAGCGCGGCGAAGTTCCCCAAGGCCACTTTCCAGTCGAGCGCGATCAAGGCGCTGGGCGGTGGGCGGTTTGAAGTGGCCGGCAAGCTCAGCATCAAGGGCAACGCCCGTGACCTGATCGTGCCTGTTCAGGTGAGCCAGGCCGGCGCCTTGAGCACGGCCACGGGCACCTTCGCGCTCAAGCGTCTGGACTTCAAGGTGGGCGACGGCGATTGGGCCGACACGTCCATCGTGGCCAACGACGTCCAGGTCAAATTCAAGCTGGTCTTGCAAGGCATGCCGCCTTTGTGAGGCCCGGCGCTCGCGCCGTCTTTCTCAATGTGTACCTACGCTTCCCAACCCTGTCACCCCCTTTTCACTGGAGACCCTTCATGCGCACTTTCACCCAACTGATCTCAGCCGCTGCGTTGACCGCCGCTTTCGCCTCGACCGCCCTCGCGGCCCCCGAGACCTACAACGTCGAGCCCAACCACACCTACGCCAACTTCTCGTACAGCCACATGGGCCTGTCGACGCAGATCAGCAAGTTCAGCAAGACTTCGGGCACCGTCACGTACGACAAGGTCGCCAAGACCGGCGCCGTGGACGTCACCATCGACATGACCTCGGTCGACACGGGCTCCACCCTGTTCAACGGTCACATCCAAGGCGCTGACTTCCTGGACACGGCAGCCTTCCCCTCGGCCACGTTCAAGTCCACCAAGGTGGTCTTCCAGGGTGACAAGCCCGCCACCATCGAAGGCAACTTGACGATCAAAGGCGTCACCAAGCCCGTGACCCTGACGGTCAACCACTTCAACAACATCGCGCACCCCATGATGAAGAAGGACGCCATTGGCGCCAACGCCAGCACTGTGATCAAGCGCACCGAGTTCAATGCCGGCAAGTACGCGCCGTTGGTGGGTGACGACGTGACCATCACCATCTCTCTGGAAGCCATCGCGCAGTGATGAAGTCGGTGCATGCAACGTCCCACGGGAGTGCATGCACTTTTTGTATGCAATCTGAAACCAGTTTTGTATGCAATTTGGTGCAAACCATTGTGAAATGGGGCGCCCAAACCACTGAAAACGCCTGAAAAAGGCTGGCACACGCATTGCACTGTGAGACTCCGCTGGGTGTTGACCCAGAGGGAGTCCTCACATGATTGCTGCGTCAATGCCCGGGCAGCGCACGGCCACGATGGCCGCGCAGGCTGACTTAGAGCTGCACCAACTGGTCAAACGCTATGGCGATGGGCCGCATGGCCCCATGGCCGTCGATCACATCGACCTGACCATCCGCGCCGGCGCCTACTGCTGCCTGCTGGGCCCTTCGGGCTGCGGCAAAACATCCACGCTGCGCATGATCGCTGGGCACGAAGCGGCCAGCGACGGCGACATCGTGCTGGGTGGTCGCAACATCACCCGGCTCCCGGCATCCAGCCGCGGCACGGCCATGATGTTCCAGAGCTACGCGCTGTTCCCGCACCTCAGTGCGCTCGACAACGTGGCCTTCAGCTTGAAGATGCGTGGCATGGGCAAGGCCGAGCGCTTGGCCAAGGCGCAAGACCTGCTGCAACGGGTGTCACTGGGGCACCTGGCCGAGCGCAAGCCAGCTGAGCTGTCGGGTGGCCAGCAGCAGCGGGTGGCCTTGGCCCGCGCCTTGATCACCGAGCCCCGCGTGCTCTTGTTGGACGAGCCCTTGTCGGCGCTCGACCCCTTCTTGCGCATCAAGATGCGCGCCGAGCTCAAGGCCTGGCAAAAGAGCTTGGGCATGACCTTCATCCACGTCACCCACTCGCAAGAAGAAGCCATGGCCCTGGCCGACCAGGTGGTGGTGATGAACGCGGGCCGCATCGAACAAGAAGGCAGCCCCCACACCATCTTCAATGCCCCGCGAACCGAGTTCGTGGCGCGCTTCATGGGTGGTCACAACGTCATTCCGGTGGGTGACACGAAGGTGGCTGTGCGCACCGACAAAACCATGCTGTGCCGCGAACCCCTGGTGCCCAAGAGCACCAACCTCGAGGTCACCGTCACGGGGGTCGAGTACCAGGGCACCTATGTGCTCATGACCCTGCGCAATCCCAGCTTGCCCGGCGAGGGCGAGATCAACGTGATGTTGCCCGAGCACGTCTATGCCTACAACCCATGGCAGAGCGGCGACGTGCTGTGGGCCTATTGGCGCGAGGAAGACGTGCACCCCTTGTTCTCTTGACCCTGGCCTCCCCACCGCTACCCCAACCCCCACTTGGAGATCTCCGATGACGACCTCGAACCGCCCATCTGACACGTCCAGCGAACTGCGCACCGACGCCGCAGCCAGCCCCACCGATGACGCCTCTGGCATCAGCCGACGCACCCTGATCAAGGGCGGTTTGCTGGGTGCCACCGGCATCTTGGCCTCGGGCTATGCCCCGGCCGTTTTCTCGTCCGACCCGATCGTGCTGCGCTACCTGGGCACCGCCGTCAACCAAGACAAGACCATTGGCGACAAGTTCGAGGCCGACACGGGCATCAAGGTGCAGTACATCCCCGTGACCACCGACGACGTCACCAAGCGCGCCGTGACCGCGCCCAACAGCTTCGATTTGATCGACACCGAGTACTTCAGCCTCAAGAAGATCATCCCCACGGGCAACCTCAAGGGCATCGACGTCAAGCGCATCAAGAACGCCGACAAGATCACCAGCCTGTTCACCAAGGGCGAGGTCAATGGCAAAAAGGTCGGCGACCAAGGCACCGCGCCCAAGAAGGTGATGTACCTGGAAGGCGAGAAGAGCAAGAAGTTCTCGACCACGCCCACGCAGTTCATGACCCTGATCCCCA
Organism: Aquabacterium sp.; assembly: GCA_046052805.1. Classification (GTDB taxonomy): domain Bacteria; phylum Pseudomonadota; class Gammaproteobacteria; order Burkholderiales; family Burkholderiaceae_C; genus Aquabacterium. The sequence continues at coordinate 5,928 of JAVLFO010000020.1, forward strand.
CGGTCTACAACGCCGACACACTGGGCATCCGTCCTGACCTGATCAAGCGCCCCATCACCTCGTGGGCCGAGCTGCTCAACCCCGAGTTCAAGGGCAAAGCGGCCATCTTGAACATCCCCTCCATTGGGATCATGGACGCGGCCATGGTGGTCGAAGCGATGGGCATCTACAAGTACCCCGACAAGGGCAACATGACCAAGAAGGAGATCGACCTGACGATCAAGACCTTGATCGAAGCCAAGCGGGCAGGGCAGTTCCGCAGCCTGTGGAAAGACTTCAACGAGTCGGTCAACCTGATGGCCTCGGGCGAGGTGGTGATCCAGTCGATGTGGAGCCCTGCCGTGACGGCCGTGCGCACCAAGGGCATCGCCTGCACCTTCCAGCCTTTGAAGGAAGGCTACCGCGCCTGGGCGGCCGGCTTTGGCGTGCCCGCCACCGCCTCGGGCAAGAAGCTGGACGCGACCTACGAGTTCATCAACTGGTTCCTCGATGGCTGGGCCGGCGCTTACCTCAACCGCCAGGGCTACTACAGCGCCGTGCTGGACACCGCCAAAGCCAAGATGGAAGCCTACGAGTGGGCTTACTGGATGGAAGGCAAGCCCGCCACGCAAGACATCAAGTCGCCCAAGGGCGATGTGCTGGCCAAGGCGGGCAGCGTGCGCGACGGCGGCAGCTACGAAGCCCGCATGGGTGGCATTGCCTGCTGGAACGCCTTGATGGACGAGAACACCTACATGGTCCAAAAGTGGAACGAGTTCGTTGCCGCTTGAGCCCTGCGCTGATTCCCCCTTCCAACCTCAACCTTTCTTTGTTCGGAGTTTTGTCATGACCCGTACTTCTTTTCGTTTGAGCGCCCTGGCCATGGCCTCGGCCCTTTCCATGTTGGCTTCAGGCGCTCAGGCCCAAAGCACCACCGTTTACGGTGCCATCGGCCTGGATGTGATCTACGCCACAGGTGTGGCCAAAACCGGCGGCGGCTCGGCCAGCGTCGTCAAGATCGACGACAACGCCATCGTCAACTCGCGCGTCGGCATCAAGGGCGGCGAAGACCTGGGCGGTGGCCTCAAGGCCTTCTTTGACCTGGAGTCGTCGGTCTCACCTGACACCGGCGCTGCACGCTCGACCTTCTGGAACCGCAACGCCTTTGTGGGCTTGAGCGGTGGTTTCGGTAAGGTGTCCGTGGGTCACCAATGGAACGTGGCCGACGACTACATGTGCGGCTACTTCGTGTGCGCCTATTACTCGCCGTTCTTGTTGCAAGGCTTCGGCGCCTTGAGCGACTACTACGACAACACCATCAAGTACACGACGCCCAACATGGGCGGCCTTGAAGGCGGCGTGATGTACTCGGCTGGCGAGGACAAAACCGGCAAGAAGAGCGCTGGTCAGAAGTTCCAGGGCGCGGTGAACTACAGCGCCGGCCCACTGGGCCTGGGCGCGGTGGTGTTCTCTGAAAAGGCCTACGACAGCGTGGGCACCAACACCATGTATGCCCTGGGCGCTTCGTATGACCTGGGCACCGCCAAACTGCGCTTGGGTGTGGCCAGCGCCGATGTGGGCTACGTGCCTGACCCTGCCAGCACCAGCACGCCCAAGGCCAACACCACGGCCGGTGCCTTCAAGTCGACCCTGGTCAACGTGGGTGTGGACGTGCCCCTGAGCGCCGTTGCGATGGTCTCGGCTGACTACGTCACCAAGCAAGTCTCCAGCGGTCCCGAGCCTGAAGTCAGCTTCCTGCGCCTGCGCGGCACCTATGCCTTGTCCAAGCGCACCAGCCTGAACGCCAACTTCGTCTACATCGACAACGGCAGTGGCGGCACCGTCGGCTTTGCCGGCGCGACCGAAGCGGGCAAGAGCCAGTCGATCATCAGCGCGGGCATCACCCACAGCTTCTGATCGGCCCCCACTTGATCTGACCCTAGCTGAGTGCATCACAAGGAAGTGCCATGAACAAAGCCCTGCCTGCCTGGTTGCAAGCCCTGCCCATGGGCAGCGTCTTCCTGGTCTTCTTTGTGATGCCGCTGCTGCTGGTGGCCACGGTGAGCTTTTGGCCCCAGAACGAATACACGCTGGAGCCTGGCTTCACGCTGGCCAACTACACGGCCCTGTTTGACGGTGACACCACGGTGCGCACCTACCTGTCCACGCTCAAGTTCTGTGGCCTGGTCTGGGCCATCACCTTGGTGCTGGGCTTCACGCTCTCTTACTTCGTGGCCTTTCACGTGCCCAGCGTGGGCGCGCAGACGGTGCTGTTCACCATCATGACCATCCCGTTCTGGACCTCGAACGTGATCCGCATGATTTCGTGGATCCCGCTGCTGGGCCGCAACGGCTGGGTCAACACCACGCTCATCGACCTGGGCCTGGTCAAGCAGCCCATTGAATGGCTGCTTTACTCTGATTTCTCGGTGGTGCTGGCCTTTGTGCACCTCAACACCACTTTCATGATGGTGCCGATTTTCAACTCCATGATGAAGATCGACCGCTCGCTGCTGGAGGCCGCCACCGACTGCGGCGCCAGTGCCTGGCAAACGCTGTGGAACGTGATCGTGCCGCTGTGCCGCACCGGCATCCTCATCGGCTCCATCTTCGTCATCACCCTGGTCATGGGCGACTTCGTCACCGTGGGCGTGATGGGTGGTCAGCAAATTGCATCGGTGGGCAAGACCATCCAGGTGCAAACGTCTTACTTGCAGTTCCCGCTGGCGGCGGCCAATGCCGTGGTCTTGCTGGGCGTGGTGCTGTTGATCATCGTGGCGCTCAACCGCTTGGTTGACCTGCGCAAGGAGCTCTGAATGAACAGACGTGGCTTTTGGCCCTTGGCCATTGTGTTTGCGCTGTACGTGCTGTTTTTGTACGGCCCGGTCATCACCATTTTTGTGCTGAGCTTTCAAGGCCCCGAGGGCGGCTTGACCTTCCCGATGCACGGCGCCTCGCTGCACTGGTACCACGAGCTGTTCAAGGGCTTGGGTGTGGTCGACATTGGCGCGGCCATCCAGCGCTCGCTGGCACTCGGCGTCGTGGTGATGTTGTTGACCGTGTTGTTCTCATTCATGGCTGGGCTGGCTTTTCGCAAGGGCTTCAAAGGCAGCGGCGTGCTGTTTTACAGCTCGGTGGCCAGCTTGATCATGCCCTCCATCATCATCTCGCTGGGCATTGGCTTGCAGTTCAGGTTGTTCGACACCGGCATCAAGGCCGTGCTGGAGCAACTGCAATGGCAAGACACGCTCGAGGCCTACACCACGCTGATGGGGCTGTACACCTCTGGCCTGGGCGCCCACCTCACGTGGACGCTGCCCTTTGGCATGCTCATCATGTTCGCGGTGTTCAACCGCTTCAACCCGGCTTACGAAGAAGCCGCCCGCGATTTGGGCGCCACGCCCTGGCAAACGCTGCGCCATGTCGTGCTGCCATTGGTTGGCCCTTCGTTGGTGGGTGTGGGCATGTTTGGCTTCACGCTCAGCTGGGACGAGATCGCGCGCTCGTCGCAGGCCATTGGCGACGTCAACACCTTGCCCCTTGAGCTGCAAGGCCTGACCACCACCGTGACCACCCCGTCCATCTATGCCCTGGGCAGCATGACCACCATGGTGTCTTTGTTGGTGATCGTGTGCGCCCTGGCTGGCGTGGCCCTGATGCGCCGCCGCACTGTGAGCCCTTGAAACATGAGTCCATCCACCACCACCAGCGCCCTGAGCGACGACGACATCCACCAGCGCCTGATCGAGGCCATCATCGACCAGCGCTTGCCACCCGGCACCCGCTTGGGTGAAGACAAGCTGGGCCAGGCCTTTGGTGTGTCGCGCACGCGCATCCGCCAGGTGTTGATCCGGCTGGCGCAAGAGCAGGTGGTCACCTTGCAGCCCAACAAAGGCGCCAGCGTGGCCGAGCCCACGGTGGACGAGGCCCGCGAGGTGTTCGAGGCCCGCGCCGTGATCGAGTCTGTGCTGGTGCAGCGCTTTGTGGCGCGCCGCGAGGGCGTTGAAGCGGCGCTGCAAGCCCTGGCCGAGTGCATCGAGGCCGAAGAGGCCGCACGCCAAAGCGGCGACCAGGCCATGGCCTTGCGGCACTCGGGCAACTTCCACCTTTTGCTGGCCGATGCCAGTGGCCACAGCACCTTTGCCGGTTTTTTGCGCAAGCTGGTGTCGCGCACCAGCCTGATCCTCATGAGCTATGCGCCGGTCAGCATGAGCCGGCCTTGGGGCCAAGCCGCGCCGCTGCGCTGGGTACACGCTTGCCGGTGTGACGAGCACCGCGGCTTGCTGAGCGCTTTGCGTCAAGCCACGGTGGAGCCCAGCGCCACGCCCAAGGTCGTGGCCCTCATGACCGAGCACCTGGCGCACATTGAAGCGGGCTTGTGCTTCAGCCAGCCCTTGGCACCCCGTGGCGCGCTGGACGAGGCTTTGACGGAGCGCGGTTGATGCGGCATGTGTTGATCCTCAACCCCAACACGCGTGCCGAGCTCACCGACCGGCTTGTGTCCCATGCCCGTGCACAGGCCCAGGTCTGGGCAGCGATGGGGCCCAAGCACCGCACCACGCCGATGTTCATTGGCGCCACCGCGCCCTTTGGCGCCGACTACATCGCCGACGAACGCAGTTACGTGGTCGCCGCCCATGCGGTGCTCGACGCCTGGCACAACCATGTGCTGGCGCACGGCCGCCCGCAAGCGGTGTTGGTGGCCTGCTTTGGCGACCCCGGTGTGTGGGCACTGCGCGAAGTGGCGGGGGTGCCGGTGATGGGCTTGGCCGAAGCCGCGATGCGTGAGGCCGACGCCCTCGGGGCGTTTGGCATCGTCACAGGTGGCACGGCGTGGGGCCCCATGCTCGAGCGCTTGGCGCGTGCGCTGCAACTGGGCGGGCCCGCGCACCTGAGGTCGGTGCACACCGTGGCGGCTTCTGGCGGCGAGATGGTGGCCAACGAGGCACGGGCATTGGCCGACTTGGCACAGGCCTGTCAGCAGCTGTTGGCCGACGATGCCCAGTCGCCCCACGCGCCGGGCGTGAGCAGCCTGATCTTGGGCGGTGCGGCTTTGGCCGGATGGGCTGAGCGCCTGAGGCCGTCACCGGGCGTGCCGGTCATTGACAGCATGGCGGCAGGCGTGCGCTGGCTCTTGGCTCAGCCCTGAGTGGCGTCGGCTGGTGCCCCGGCCAAACACCGCCCCAGGTGCACACGCAGCACCGCGCGGAGTTCGTCTTGGCGAAACGGCTTGGCCAGGTGGTCGTCCATGCCGGCGGCCATGCAGCGGGCGCGGTCGCCTGCCATGGCGTTGGCCGTCAGTGCGATCACGGGCACGCGCGCTTTTTGTTGAGACGCCTCCCAGTAGCGCAACTGGCGCGTGGCCTCAATGCCGTCCAGTACCGGCATCTGGCAGTCCATCAGCACGATGTCAAAGCCATGGTGGGCGTCTTGGAGCGCAGCCAGAGCTTCGCGCCCGTTCTCCACGCGTGTCACCTTCATGCCCAGGTTGGCCAAGGTCGCCTCGGCCACGAGCGCATTGACAGCGTTGTCTTCGGCCAGCAGCACGTGGCAGCCTTGGCCCATGGGCTCCAGCGGTGCGGGGGCGGTCTCGACCAGGTTGTCGCCCAGAGGCAAGCTCAGGTCGACGGACTGCACGGTGGTGGATGGCAGTGGCACGCTGAGGGTGAAGGTGGTGCCGCGGCCCAGCTCGCTTTGGCAGGTGATGTCGCCGTCCATGGCGCGAGCGATCTCGCGTGAGATGGTCAGCCCCAGGCCCGTGCCCTTGTGTTTGCGGCCAAAGCTGCCGTCGACCTGGTGGAAGGCATCGAAGATCAAGGCGAGCTGGTCGGCCGGGATGCCTTCGCCCGTGTCATCCACGGTGATCACGACGATGCCTTCGCTTTGCTGCGTCGACGGGGCTTGGCGACGCACACACACGCGCACCTCGCCCACGTCGGTGAACTTGATCGCATTGCCCACCAAGTTGTGCAGCACTTGGCGCAAGCGGGCGGCATCGCCGGTGACCCAGCAAGGCGCGGGCAGACGCAGGTCGCGCCGCAGCTTCAAGCCCTTGTCTGTGGCGGTGACGTTGAGCAGGCTCAGGACGTCCTGCACCACGGTGCACAGGTCAAAGGCGTTGTGTTCGACGTGCAGCTTGCCCGCCTCGATGCGCGAGAAGTCGAGCACGTCGTTGATGATTTCAAGCAAGTGTTCGCCCGTGCGTTCGATCAGCTCCAGCTGGTGGCGCGATTCATTGAGCACGCCCGGGCGATCAGGCAAGCGCCCTTGAACCAGCCGCGCCAAGCCGAGGATGCCGTGCAGCGGTGTGCGCATCTCGTGGCTCATGGTGGCCAAGAACTGGTCTTTGACCGCGCTGTGTCGTTGCGCCAGCTTCAAGGCTTCTGCGCGTTCGGTGGCGATGCGGTCGGTGGTGAAGCGCAGCCACAGCAGCTCGGTGATGCGCCGCTCCGCCCGGCGGCTTTCAAACAACATCACGCTCAAGAGCGCCAGCATGCCCACCCCGCCATAGATGCCGTAGCTGTCTTGCCGGGTCAAGAGCATCAAGGCCCCAGGCACGAGCATCGGCACATTGATGGCGATGTTGGTGCGCAGGTCAGCTTGCAAGGTGAAGGTGGCCACCGCGCAGGCGCCCACGAGGGTGGCCACCACCACGGACGTGACGACCATGTCTTGCACCGGCATCAAGAGCCCCACCAAACCCCAGGCGACGCCGTGCAGGGCACCCACCATCTTGAGTCCATGCAGCCAAAGTGGGTCGGCCTTGCGGTTGGAGCGCACATACAGCCCCAAGTGCATCAGGCGCAGCAGCGATGCGGCGCAGCTCAGCAGCACCCACAGCCAAGCAAAGTGCGCTCCCACTTGAGGCGCAATCACGTAGCCCAAGACCACGCTGGACAAGGCGCTCACCACCGCAACGGGTACCGCAGGTGCGAACAGCATGCGGATGCGCTCACCCCGGATCAAGCGCGTGAGCTCGGGGTCATCGGCACCGCTGGTGTCAGCCCCCGATGAGGGCTGTGAGGAGGCAAGGCGTTGGGGCCACATTCAGAACATATCGCCCTGTGGCGTGGGTGACTTGAGAGCGAGGCCCGCTGGGGCGTGACAAAAGAAACGTCTGTTGTTGGACACCGCATGGTGACAGCACGTTCCTGACCTCAGATCCCAAGATGTGAAAAAAATTGCAACTGCAGCCGATCCGAGGGTCAGCCTTCGAGTTGCGAGATGTTCAAGCGCTCGCACACCCGCATGGTGGCCAGCTGAAAGGCCTGAAAGTGCAGGCCAACCTGGGCCGCGATGGGCTCCATCTCTTGCCAGATGGCATGCGGATCATCGACCTTGACGGGGTTGAGCAGCAGGGCGTCTACGGCCGCGCCAATCGTCAACAGCTTTTGCACCGTGGGCCGCTCTTGCGTCCATTGGCTGGGGCTGTTGGGGCGGGCGCGCACGCTGTCGGCCACTTCGCGCGACAGGCCCCACGACTGGCACAGGGCCGCGCCCAGGGCCGAGTGGCTCACGCCAAAGGCTTCGATCTCGGCGGCACACAGCAGGGCCTCGTCGCTCAGGCCGGAGTCCAGCTCGGCGTAGCGCTGGCGGTCGTAGGCGTACAGCACGGCACGCCCACTTTCGGCGAACAGGCCAGCGGTGTGTGCGGGCCAGGGGTCGACGTCGAGTTGGCGTGCGATGCGACCCATGGCCAGGCCGCGCACGCCCGCGCGGTCCCAGATGCTTTGCAGCAAGGGGCTGGGCGGAAAGGCGCCACGCAGCCCGATTTCGTAGGTCAGCCCAGACACCTGCGCCATGCCCAGGTAACGGATGCCTTCATGCACCGTTTCCACGCGTTTGAGCAGGCCAAAGAGGGCCGAATTGACGGTGCGGACGACGGCCGATGACAAGGCCATGTCGGTTTCGATCAGGGCCGACAGCTGCTCGATCGAACAGTTCTCGTCGGCCATCAACAAAGACAGCTTGACGAGGGTGCTGGGGCAGGCCGGCAGATCGATGTTGAGGTTGCGGAGTTGCGGTGCGATGCTCATGGCGGGCCTTCAAAGAATGCCCATTCAGTCTAGGCCTCGCCCGTGCCGCGGTAAATGTGGATCAGCCCGACGAAGCGGCGGCATTCCCGCGCATTGCCGTGACCGATTCACGCTTGGGCAGCCGCTTGACCCGTGTCAGCGGACCACAAAACGTCGCCGTGCCACCCGGGCTGACTCAGACGACACGCCATTGGCGCGGCGGAACTCGCTCGGCGGCACGCCTTTCCAGCGACGAAACGCCTCAATGAAGGTGGTCACGTCGGCATAGCCCAGCCGCTCGGCGATTTCGCCATGGGTCAGGCTGGCCGTGATCATCAGCTCTTCGGCCAGGGTTGAGCGCACCTCTTCCAGCAGCGCGCGGAAGGTGGCGCCCTCGGCCGTCAGGTGGCGGCGCAAGGTGCGCGAGGTCATGCCCATCTCGGCCGCGATCGCTTCCATGTCGGGGATGTCACCGGGCGTTCGAACCAGGCGGTTGCGCACGGTGGCGGACACGCCGCTGCGCGCTTTGCGGGCATCGACCAATTGGCGGCACATCTGCTCGCACAGCCGCGCGGTGTGCGAGTCGGCCTGTGGCAAAGGCTGGTGCATCAGCGCAGCATCCACCAGGGCGCAGTCCTGCCCCTGGCCAAACTGAGGTCGCACGCCAAACAGGCTGGCGTAGGCGTCGGCCACCTCGGGCGTCGGCTCTGGGCGGCGCATCTGGATGGCGCGGAAGGGCAGGGGGCGGCCCAGCACCTCGCGCTGCAGGGTGATCACGGCGGCGCGGTCGCGGTCGAGAATGAACTGGCGGACGTCGGGTGGCAAGTGATCGCTGTGAAAGCTCGAGCGGATGCATTCGCCCTCCTGCTCGACCTCGTTGACCGTGAGCGAGAAGGTCTGGTTGAGCATGCGCGAGGCCATTGAGATCCCTGCCCCCAAGGTGGGGCTGCTCAGCACCGCATAGCCCCACAGCCCGTAGGTGGTGACGTGGTATCGGGTGCCCGCTTGCAAGCCCAGGGTCGGCACCTGGGGCAGGTCATTGACCATGTTGCGGATGAGCTGCACCTCTTGGTGCGCTTCGATCTCGCCCTTGGGGTCGTCGATCAACTCACGTGAGATCCCGGTGTGGCGCAGCATGCTGTCCAAGCTCAGACCATGGTCTGTGCCCAGTTGGGTCAATACCCGTGCCGTGGCAACGCCACGGCGGAAATCCCATACATAGGGGCTGTTCGATTTGTTGCGCATGACGCCTCGACAAGCTTTCTGACAACGTTAACGAAACATTATGGACAAGCGAGGCAATGCTTGCCTGGGCAATTGTCATGTCCTGGCCCTGGGTGGGTGATTGCATCGGCCGAATGGCCTAAACCCTCGGCCAGATGGCCATCTTTCGCGCGTCTCTGCCAGCCCCTGAGTCGGGCGTTGGCGCGTCACAGTGGGCTAGTAAACTCCCTCGGTCTTGAAACCACATCGGCCCCAGGGGCTTGCTTGGCTCACACATGATCCTCATCACAGGCGGCGCCGGCTTCATCGGCGGCAACTTTGTTCACCACTGGTTTGAGCGCGCAGCCCAGCTTGGCCTGGCACCAGAGCCCGTGGTCGTGCTGGACAAGCTCACCTACGCAGGCAACCCTGCCACCATTGCCGAGCACTTGAAGTCAGGTCAGGCCACCTTGGTGCAGGCCGACATCGCCGACCGCGAGGCCGTGCGCGCCGCACTGGCCACCTACCAGCCCCGCCTGGTGGTGCACTTTGCCGCTGAAAGCCACGTTGACCGCTCCATCAGCGGCCCCGGTGAGTTCATCCACACCAACATGGTCGGCACCTTCAGCTTGCTGGAAGAAAGCCGCGCCTACTGGGGCGCCCTGCAAGGCCAGGCCAAAGCGGCCTTTCGCTTCTTGCACGTCAGCACCGACGAGGTCTACGGGTCTTTATCAAGCACCGACGCCGCGTTTTCTGAAACCACCGCCTACGCGCCCAACAGCCCGTACTCGGCCAGCAAAGCCGGCAGCGACCACTTGGTGCGGGCCTACCACCACACCTACGGCTTCCCCACGCTGACGACCAACTGCAGCAACAACTACGGCCCCTTCCACTTTCCTGAAAAGCTCATCCCTTTGATGATCTTGAATGCGCTGGAGGGCAAGCCCTTGCCCGTGTATGGCGACGGCTTGAACATCCGCGACTGGTTGTATGTGCGTGACCACTGCGAGGCCATTTGCCAGGTGCTTGAAAAAGGCACCTTGGGCGAGGTCTACAACGTGGGCGGCATCAACGAGATCAAGAACATCGACGTGGTAACCACCATCTGCCGCAAGCTCGATGAACTGCGCCCGCGCGCCGATGGCTCGAAGTACGAAAGCCTGATCACCTACGTGACCGACCGCCCTGGCCACGACCGCCGCTACGCCATCGATCCCACCAAGATCCAGCGCGACATCGGTTGGTCGCCGGCCGAAACCTTTGAGTCTGGCATCAACAAAACCGTGGCCTGGTACCTCGGCAACGATGCCTGGATCGACACGGTTCGCTCGGGTGCCTACCGTGACTGGATCGCCCAGAACTACGCGGGGCGCACCGCGTGAGCCAGGCCGCCAGCATGAACATCTTGCTCTTGGGCAAGGGCGGCCAGGTCGGCTGGGAGCTGCAGCGGTCGCTGGCCCCGCTGGGTACCGTGCAGGCTTTTGACTTCAACACGCCCGGCCCTGCCGCCGCCCCTGATCTCAAGGCCGACTTCAGCCAGCCAGAGCAAGTGGCCGCGCTGGTGCGGCTCTTGCGCCCCGACGTGATCGTCAATGCGGCGGCACACACGGCGGTCGACAAGGCCGAGTCCGAGCCCGAGTTGGCCCGCGCCATCAATGCCACCACGCCGGGCTTGATCGCCCAAGAGGCCGCCGCGATAGGGGCCTTGC
>JAVLFO010000021.1:0-1708 GCA_046052805.1 Aquabacterium sp.
GACTAGTCGTCGGCAGCGTCAGATGTGTATAAGAGACAGGCATAGGCCAGGGCACATTCGTTTTCGAAGATGAACTTCTCGACCGCGCTCCAGCCGGGTCCACCATGTTCAATGGGCCAGTGGTTGGCCAGCCAGCCGCGCGCATGGAGCAATGCGTGCCATTGCTCTTGGTCGGCTTTGCTCAGGTGCTCGCCTTGGCGCACCTTGTCGGTCAAAGCGGTGGGCACCGAGTTGCGCAAAAAGGCTTGCACCTCGTCGCGAAAGGCCAGCTCTTTGGGGGTGTAGCTCAGGTCCATGCGGTGGCTCCGTGGCGCGTCGTTCAGTAGATTTCAAACAGACCAGCGGCACCCATGCCGCCGGCAATGCACATGGTCACCACGGCGTACTTCGCCTTGCGGCGGCGGCCTTCCAGCAGGGCGTGGCCCACCAACCGCGCGCCGGTCATGCCAAAGGGGTGACCGATCGAGATGGCGCCGCCATTGACGTTCAGACGCTCATCGGGGATGCCCAACTTTTGCTGGCAGTAGATGGACTGCGAGGCGAAGGCTTCGTTGAGCTCCCACAGGTCGATGTCGTCGACCTTCAAGCCATGGCGCGCCAGCAGCTTGGGCACGGCAAACACGGGGCCGATGCCCATTTCATCGGGCTCGCAGCCGGCCACGGCAAAACCACGGAAGGCGCCCAAGGGCTGCAGACCCAGGCGCGACGCCTCCTTGGCCTCCATCAGCACGCAGGCCGATGCACCGTCTGAGAGCTGCGACGCGTTGCCCGCCGTGATGAACTGGCCTTCACCGCGCACGGGTGCGAGCTTGGCCAGTGACTCATACGTGGTGCCGGCGCGGTTGCAGGTGTCCATCGCCACGGTGGCCTCGTGTTGGCTCACGGCTTTGGTGTCTTTGTCGATGGTGGCCATGGTGGTCGTGATGGACACGATCTCGTCGGCATAGCGGCCAGCGGCTTGGGCTTCGGCGGTTTTGCGCTGGCTCTCGACCGAGAAGCGGTCTTGCGCCTCGCGGCCGATGCCGTAGCGCTGCGCCACGATGTCGGCGGTCTCGATCATGGCCATGTACAGCGCGGGCTTGTGCGCCACGATCCACGGGTCCATGCCCGAGTCACCGTCTTCACGGGTCTTGATGCCCGAGATGCTTTCGACACCACCGGCGATCATGGCCGGTGCGCCATCGACCACGATGCGGCCTGCCGCCATGGCAATCGCTTGCAGGCCCGATGCGCAAAAGCGGTTGACCGTGGTGCCGCCAATGCTCAAAGGCAACTCGCTGCGGACGATGCTTTGGCGTGCGATGTTGCGCCCGGTGGTGCCCTCGGGGTAGCCGCATCCCAGAATGGCGTCTTCGATCAGGCCGGGGTCGATGCCCGCGCGCCGCACCGCTGCTTTGACGGCGAACGAAGCCAGCGTGGCACCGGGCGTGATGTTGAGCTCGCCCCGGTGCGACTTGGTCAAGGGCGTGCGGGCGGTGGAAACGATGACGGCTTCACGCATGGAGTGCGCTCCTGAGAAGGGTGGGATCACCAGCCGTTGAGGCTGTCGAAAGTGCGGCCCTGCGCCACCAGTTGCACCAGCAAGGGCGCAGGCTGCCAGAACAAGGGGTCGGTTTGGGCGAAGGTCTGGATGTCGGCCAGGATGCGGCCCAGGCCGATCTGGTCCTGTCTCTTATACACATCTGACGCTGCCGACGAACTCTAGGGT
>JAVLFO010000022.1:0-4455 GCA_046052805.1 Aquabacterium sp.
CGGTGCAGGTTGCGGGCGCGGCTGTAATAGCCCAAACCAGCCCAAAGGGTCAGCACCTCGTCCAATGGCGCAGCGGCCAAGGCCACCACGTCGGGGAAGCGCGCCAAGAACCGATCAAAGTAGCCCAGCACGGTCGTCACCTGGGTTTGCTGCAGCATGATCTCTGACAGCCACACGCGGTAAGGCTCGCGCTGCTGCTGCCACGGCAGGTGGTGGCGCCCCTGCTGGTGCTGCCAAGCCACCAACAAGTCGGCCAGATCAGGGCTGAGCTGCTGCGCACGTTGCAGCAACTCTGCTGGGCTGGTGCCCGTCATGCGCTGTGCGTGGGCTCGTGCGAGACGCCAGAGGCGGCGCTCAAGGACAGGTCCAGCGAAACCCCGGCCACATCGGACACGGCATCCGCCAAGGCATCAGCCTCAGCAGCAGGCACGGCCTCTTGTGACACGCTGCCCACCAGATCGTCCACCAAGGTGCTCAGGCGAGTCTGCAACTGCATAACGCGCTCGTCTTGCGCTTGAACCTCTTGCAAGCGGCTGTCCAAGTCGGTCGATGCCGATTGGATGCGGTCCAGCGTCTCGTAGCGGCGCTTGAAGTTGCGGCGGCGCTCACGCAGCTGGCTGTCGACCTGCGCAGACGCGGTCTTGTTCCACAGCTCAATGTCGTTGCTCACGGTCTCGAACACCACGCGCAGACGCGAGATCAGCATGCGGCGAAACTGGTCCTGAAACCCTGGCTGCGCCAAGCGGAAGGCCTGACTCAAGCCCAGGTACTGCACATAGTTGCGCTCGATCAGGTTCAAGTCTTCGGCGTATTTGCGTACATCCAGCGGCACATCGGCCACCAAGCTGAAGCCGAACTCGGCGTTGAGCTTGGCAAACGAGGCCACCAGCATGGCGTGGATCTCGTCGTTGCGTTGCTGGGCCTGCTCGATCAGGTCACGCAGCCGGCCACACAACTCCACAAACGAGCGCTTGGCACCCAGCGGCAACCACGACCCACCCAACACCTGCTGCAACACATCGACTTCGGTGCGCAAACGGTCGGCCGACAGGTCATGCATCACACCCTTGAGCATGCGGGCATGCACGCTGCGCATGGCCTGCAAACGCGCGGTGCATTGCTCGAACTCGGTGGCCTCGGCCTGCACACGCTGCAGCATCAGCTGGACCTTGCCCGCGCTCTTGCCACGCAAACCGCGCAGCTCCAGCAGCTGGTCGGCGAACAGGCGACGCATTTCGCCAAAGCGGCGCGTCAACTGGGTCTGGAACTGCAAGGCGCCATCGGTGGCGGCTTGCGCCAGGTTTTCACGACGGCGTGGCAACAGCCCTTCTGACAAGGCGTTCTCGAAGGCCTCCAGACGGCTTTCGCTCAAACCGCCGGCATCGCCGGCCAAGCGCGCCGCCAAACCTTGGCGCGCTGAAATCGGGAACACATGCGCGCTGGGCACTTCCAGCGTTTGGGCCACGCTCTCGCACTGGCGCGCGATCACCGCTTGTACTTGCTCCGGCGTGCTCAAAGGGTCAGCCAGCGAGTCGATTTTGTTGAGCGCCACAAAACGGGCCAGCGCCGGCCCACTCAGGTGGTCGCGCCAAATGGCCATGTCTGACTTGGTCACGCCCGTGTCGGCCCCCAAGATGAACACCGTGGCATGCGCTTGCGGCAGCAGGCCCAGGGTCAACTCAGGCTCGGTGCCGATGGCATTCAGGCCAGGCGTGTCCAAGACCACCAATCCGCGCTTGAGCAAGGGGTGCGGCAGGTTGATGCGGGCGTGTCGCCAAACGGGCACCTCCACTTGGCCATCGGGCTGCAAAGGCGGGTTGTCCTCGGGGTGCTCGTCGCTCCAAAAACCCAGCTGGCTGGCTTCATGGGTGGACACCATCCGTGTGCGCATGACCTGGCTCAGCGCCTCGGCCATGCCGTCGGGGTTGTTCAGGTCCAGGTCAATCCAGGTCCAGGCCTGCGTTTGCCGACGGTACTCGGCCAGCGAGGCCGCTTCCAAACGCGTTTCGATGGGCAGCAAAGACAAGCCCACCGGGTCATGCGCGTCGTAGCCCAACTCGACCGGACACATGGTGGTGCGCCCTGCCGAAGCCGGCATCATGCGGCGGCCCTTGTCTGAGAAAAAGATCGCATTGATCAGCTCAGACTTGCCGCGTGAAAACTCGGCCACGAAAGCCACCATGAGCTTTTCGCCCGACAAGCGGTGACGCATGGCGTCGAACCACTCAGACGAAGCCTCGTCCAGCAGCTCATGTTCGCGGGCAAAACGCGCCAGGCTCGCCAGTTTGGCGTCGGCATGGGCACGCCACTGCCCAAGGGCATCCAGGTGGCTGGCAAAGGTTGGCATCATGGGGATTGATCCTAGCGTAAGCCCACCGCCGGAGCTGCAACCACCGGTGGGCTTTGGGACAAAAAGTACAGCACCGCCGAAGCAGTGGGTCAAAACGTCATTTTTTCTGGCAAACGGGGCAGAAAAAGGTCGAGCGCTGCCCCTGCACCACGCGGCGAATGGGCGCGGCGCAAGTGCGGCATGGCTGGCCCTCGCGCCCGTAAACCTGGGTCGACAGCTGAAAGTGCCCCTGGGCACCGTGCGCATCCTTGAAGTCTTTCAAGCTGGATCCACCCAAGGCAATGGCTTGACGCAACACGCCCACCACCTCGCCAGCCAGTCGCACACAACGCGGCCGGCTCAAACGCCCCGCAGGCAAGCGCGGATCGATGCCTGCACGAAACAAGGCCTCGCAAGCGTAAATGTTGCCGGCCCCCACCACGATGTCTCCGGCCAACAAGGCCTGCTTGATGGACACCTTGCGGCCCTGCAAGCGCTCATGAAGGTACGGGCCCGTGAAGGCTTCGTCAAAAGGCTCCAAGCCCAAACCGGCCAGCAGCTTGGCGGGCACACCCACATCAATCGAGTCGCCCCAGACCACGGCCCCAAAGCGGCGCGGGTCGGTCAAGCGCAAGGTGCCGCGGCTGGTCACCATCTCGAAATGGTCGTGAGGCCCCAGGCGCGCAACGCTGTCGCCAAACGACAAAGAGCCCGACATCCCCAGGTGGATCAACATGCCGCCCGCCTTGCACTGTGGCTCAGGCGCCACCAAGGGCACCCAAAGGTATTTGCCCCGCCGCTGAACCGCACCCACACGCCACTGAGCCAAGCCATCGACATCGCACACCAGCGGCCAGCGCAAAGGCTTGCCCACGTGAACGGACTCGATCACCGCGCCATCAATGCGGTCAGCAAAACTCTGGCGGGTGACCTCGACTTCGGGCAATTCAGGCATGACGGGAATTATCAGGCGGCGCAGATGTCCAAGTTCACAGCATGCCCATCTCAACAGGTCAATAGAATGGCCCCATCCCTTGGAGAATCCATGCCCTTTTCGCTTGCACCCGCGCGCCGCGCATCAGCCCCAGCCTTGCAGCCCAAGCTCGTGCGTGCCCTGATCAGCGCCGGGCTGATCGGCACCTCAGGCGCGCTGTGGGCGGCCGACCAGGCCAGCACGCCCACCACCGAGCAGCCCGCAGCCACCGTCAGCAGCGCAGCAACGCCCTCCAAAGTTTCGTCCAGCATGGACGGGCAGTTGTTTTACCAACTCCTGATCGCAGAGCTCCAAGCCAATTCGGGTGACGCTGGCACCGCTTACCAGCTGTATTTGGACGCAGCCAAACGCCAGCAAAGCAACCAGCTTTACCAGCGCGCCGTTGAGATCGCCCTGCAAGCACGCGCGGGTGAGCAAGCCCTGACCGCTGCCAAAGCATGGCGACAAGCCTTGCCCCAATCGCGCGAAGCCTCGGAGTTCACTGCCCAGATCCTGCTGGCATTGGGCCGCACCAACGAGCTGGCCGCCCCGCTGCGCACCCTGATCCAACTCACACCGGCACCGCAACAGCCACAGGTCATCTCGACCCTGCCACGCACGCTCGCGCGCTTGAGTGACCGCAAAGCCGCAGCCCAAGTCATCGAAGACGCCACCCAGCCCTGGCGCCAGCCACCGCTTGAAATCGCCGAGGCGTGGGCCGCCAGCGCCGAAGGCTGGCTGCAAGCCAAGGACAACGACAAAGCGTTTGCCGCCACACGCAAAGCCCTCTTCATCAAGTCCGATCTGAGCACCGGAGGCCTGCTGGCCATTGACCTCATGGGCACACAGCCCGACGCAGAGGCGCTGGTCAGAAAACAATTGGCCGCGCCAGACGCCCCTCAGGTGGTGCGCTTGGCCTACGCCCGACGCCTGGCCGTCAACCAGCGCTTTGCCGAGTCGGCGCAACAGCTTGACCAGGTGCTGCAGACCGCGCCTGAGCAAACCGGCACCCGCGTGACGCTGGCGGCCGTGCTGCTGGAGCTCAAAGACGCCGATCGTGCTGAAGCCGCACTGCAGCCTGTGCTGGCGCTTGAAAAAGCCAAAGCAGCTGCTGGCAAGCTGAACGACCCCTCTCAAGAAACCGACTTGGAAC
>JAVLFO010000023.1:0-7453 GCA_046052805.1 Aquabacterium sp.
ACTGGATCAACCGGGTGCTGCCCGAGGGGCCGCCGCAATCGTCCTTGGAAGAGCTGTTGGTGGGCAGTGTGTTCACCCGCCAGGCGGCCGCCGCCGGCGAGGTGTTCTCGCGCCTCAAGCTCACGCACAGCCGCCCACCGTTCGAAATCCCCTCGGTCATGTCCCAAGGCCGCGAATACGCCATCACCGAAGACAAGGTGATGAGCACGCCCTTCGGCACCCTGCTGCGTTTTCGCAAAGAGGGTGGCCCCGAGCAGCCCCGCGTGCTGTTGGTGGCGCCCATGTCAGGCCACTTCGCCACCTTGCTGCGCGACACCGTGCGCACGCTTTTGCAAGACCACGACGTGTTCATCACCGACTGGCACAACGCCCGCGACGTGCCTTTGCGCCATGGCGCCTTTGGCCTGGACGACTACACCGAGCACCTGATCCGCTTTTTGGACAAAATGGGCCCGGGCTCGCACATGATGGCCATTTGCCAGCCCTGTGTGGCCGCGCTGGCCGCCACGTCTTTGATGGCGCAAGACGCGCACCCCGCGCAACCCCGCAGCCTCACCTTGATGGCTGGCCCGGTGGACTGCCGCGTCAACCCCACCGGGGTCAATGAGCTGGCCACCAGCAAGCCCATGAGCTGGTTCGAAGAGAACATGATCCACAAGGTGCCCTGGACGCAGCGCGGCGCGGGCCGCAAGGTCTACCCCGGCTTTGTGCAGCTCAGCGCCTTTGTGAGCATGAACAGCGAGCGCCACAAAAAGGCCTTCGAAGACATGTACGCCCACATTGCCGCAGGCGAGCCGGAGAAGGCCGCGCACACCAAGGCTTTTTACGAAGAGTATTTCGCGGTGGCCGACCTGCCGGCCGAGTTTTACCTCGAAACCATCGGCAAGGTCTTTCAAACCTACGACCTGCCACGTGGCGTCTTGACCAACCGGGGCACCCTCATTGACCCACGCGCGATTCGGCGCACCGCGCTGTTCACCGTCGAAGGCGAGCGCGACGACATTTGCTCAGTGGGGCAAACGGTGGCGGCGCAAGACCTGTGCACCTCGGTTCGCCCGTACTGGCGCACCCACCACGTGCAAACGGGCGTGGGCCACTATGGTGTTTTCAGTGGCCGCCGCTGGCAAAACGAGATCTACCCGCGCGTGCGCGATGTGATCTATCAGACGGCCACTTAAGGCCTCAGCCCTGCGCCACCCAGCGGGCTTTGAGCTGCTGCAAGGCGGCGGGGTCTTCGATGGTGGTGAGGTCGCCCGTGTCGCGGCCCTCGCACACGGCCTGGATGGTGCGCCGCAAAAGTTTGCCTGAGCGCGTCTTGGGCAAGCCGCTCACAAACACGATGCGCGCGGGGCGGCCCACGGCGCCCAGGTACTCGTCTACCGTGTGTGAGATGGCTTTTTGCAGCGCCTGGTCGGCCTCGGGCGTGGCCACCGCAGTGGGTTCTTTCAAGACCACAAAGGCAATGGGCACCTGACCCTTGAGTGCGTCCATCATGCCCACCACGGCCACCTCGGCCACGGCGGTGTGGCTGCTCACGGCCTCTTCGATCTCGCGGGTGCCCAGGCGGTGTCCGGCCACATTGATCACGTCGTCGGTGCGGCCCAGGATGAAGTGGTAGCCGTCGGGGTCTTTGATGCCCCAGTCAAACGTGTTGTAGACCTGCTTGTGCGCGAAGGTGCTCCAGTAGGTTTTGACGAAGCGTTCGTCGTCGCCCCACACGGTTTGCAGGCAGCCCGGCGGCAGCGGGTAGTCGATGGTCAGCACGCCCTTTTGATCGGGCTCGGTCAACTCGGCACCGGTGGCATCGTCCAGCAGCTTGACCTTGAAGCCGGGCATGGGCACACCCGGTGAGCCCAGGCGCGTTGGCGCTGAAGGGTCCACACCGCGCGCCAAGCTCAAGATCGGCCAGCCGGTTTCGGTTTGCCAGTAGTTGTCGATGATGGGCTTGCCGATTGCACCGCCAATCCAGGCAGCGGTGGGCTCGTCCAGCGGCTCGCCCGCGAGGAACAGGTGCTTGAGGCTGGACAGGTCGTGTCGCTTGAGGCAATCGGGGTCTTGCTTTTTGAGGACCCGGATGGCCGTGGGCGCCGAGAACATCACATTGACCTTGTGCTTCTCGACCAGCGACCACCAGATCGCAGCGTCAGGCCGGATCGGTAGACCCTCGTAGATGACCGTGGTCATGCCCGCCAGCAGGGGGCCGTAGACGATGTAGCTGTGGCCCACCACCCAGCCGATGTCGCTGGTGCAAAAGAAGACCTCGCCCGGCTTGCCGCAGTAGATCTGGTCCATCGAGGTGGCCAGGGCCACGGCGTAGCCGCCCGTGTCGCGCTGCACGCCTTTGGGCTTGCCCGTGGTGCCGCTGGTGTACAGGGTGTAGCTGGGGTGGTTGGACTCGACCCACTCGCATGGCACGATGGCATCCATCACCTCGCGGCGCGCGCTGGCGTAGTCCACATCGCGCGGGGCGTGCAAGGGCGCGTCGGCCAGGCCTCGGTTGACCAGCAGGACGTGCGGCACCTTGTGGGTGCTCAGGCTCAAGGCCTCGTCGAGCAGGGGCTTGTAGGCAATGACCTTGCCGCCGCGTGAGCCCGCATCGGCCGTGACCACCACGGTGGGACGGGCGTCGTCGATGCGGCTGGCCAGCGAGTGGCTGGCAAAGCCGCCAAACACCACCGAGTGGATGGCGCCCAGGCGCACCGTGGCCAGCATGGCCACCACCGCTTGCGGGATCATGGGCATGTACAGCAGCACGCGGTCGCCTTTGCCCACACCCATGTTTTGCAGGACGGCGGCCATGCGCTCAACTTCGACCTTCAATTGGCCGTAGCTGATGGTCTCTTCTTGATGGGTTTCGGTCGACACGAACACCAGCGCAGGCTGGTCAGGCCGCACCGGCACGTGGCGGTCAACTGCGTTGTGGCACAGGTTGGTCAGGCCACCTTTGAACCACTGTGTGAACGGTGGCCGACCGGTGTCGCAGACCTGTTCAAACGCTTGGTGCCATTCGATTCGTTGGGCTTGCTCGCCCCAAAATGCGTCAGGCTGCTCTATGGAGAGTTGGTAGAGGTCGCGGTAGCTTGTGGCCATCTGAATCACACTGTTTCAAACGCGGTTTGCGTGTGATGTGATCCTAGATGCTTTGATGACCCCACAAACAGGGGGGTATCCCGGGCCCGTGGCGCGGTGTCAGATGAACACCGCCGCCCTGCGCAAGATCACCAAGCCAAAAAAGCACAGGCCCAGCACCATGCCCCATTTCAAAACCAGGCGGGCGCGGTGCGCCCATTCAGGCTCGCCCGTGACGCGGTGCAAGAGGGTGCAAATGCCAAAGCCCATCACCATCCAAAACAACAGGCCACGAAACAGCACCATCATGAGGTTTGGCCCTTCACCATGCGGGTGCCAACTCGGCCATGCCGCGCGGTGCCTTGGCCTGGTCGTCAAAGGTCACGATCTCCCAGGCGTCCTTTTGCGCGAGCAGCGCGCGCAGCAACAGGTTGTTCATGGCGTGGCCCGACTTGTAAGCCGTGTACGACGCCAGCAAGGGGTGCCCGACCACGTACAGGTCACCAATGGCATCGAGGATCTTGTGTTTGACGAATTCGTCGTCATAGCGCAGGCCATCGCTGTTGAGCACGCGGTGGTCGTCGACCACGATGGCGTTGTCCATGCTGCCGCCTAAGCCCAGGCCACGCGAGCGCATCACTTCAAAGTCTTTGGCGAAACCGAAGGTGCGGGCACGTGCGATGTCCTGCTTGTACTTGCCGGAGCTGAAGTCGAACTCGACGCGCTGCCCCGTCTGGTCGACCGCAGGGTGATCAAAGTCGATCTCGAAGGCGAGCTTGTAGCCGTGATGGGGCTCTAGGCGCGCCCACTTCAGCGTGCGGCCTTCGCCTTCTCGCACTTCAACTGTCTTGAGCACGCGCACGAACTTCTTGGCGGCTTTTTGCAGCTCGATGCCAGCGCTTTGCAGCAGGTACACGAAGGCGGCCGAAGAGCCGTCGAGGATGGGCACCTCTTCGGCGGTGATGTCGATGTAGACGTTGTCCAGGCCCAAGCCGGCGCACGCCGACATCAGGTGTTCGATGGTGTTGACCTTGGCCGCGCCAGGGTCGCCCCCGGGCGAGATGGTCGTGGCCATGCGGCAATCGCACACCGAGCCGGTGTTCACGGCAATGTCAACGGGCTGGGCCAGGTCCACACGGCGAAACACGATGCCCGTGTCGATGGGGGCAGGGCGCAGGGTGAGTTCGACGCGCTGGCCGCTGTGCAAGCCCACGCCAACGGCCTTGGTCAGGGATTTGAGTGTGCGTTGTTGCAGCATGGTGAGCATTATCGGCCCAGCTGCCTGCCCCCGGATAAAGGGGGTTAATGCACAGTTTCAGGGGCTTTATGGGGATCTACCCGTCCTTCAATGGGTGGCGTTATCGGTAGACTCGGTTTTGTTTCTGTATGTGAAGTGCTGTGTTGTTTGCGGCCATGTTTGTATCGGGGGGCAACGGAGTTCGGTCCTTCTTCGTCAACGAATCACGCCACACCCACGATGTGCCTCTCTGATGTGACTGAATTGATCGCCGCGGCTGTTGTCAGCATGCCTGGAGAGCAGGGCCATGCCGGTAACTTGTGAGGCCGGCGTGGCTGTTGACCCTGTTGTGATGCGAACCATGGGCTCTGCGGTGCAAGCTCGCCCGTTGGCGAAGCTTCTGGCCTACGTCGGCCGAGAGTGGCGCGAGCGCGGACTCCATGGTCTGTGGCTGGCGTTGCTTCGCTTGGGCGGTGTGCTGATGCGTTTGCCTGAGCACCTTCGCCTCGTGCGCGTGCTGTCGCATCCGGCCTCGCGGGACGTGGCCGCCTATTTCCCTCGATTGGCGTTCCGCTACACGCTGCCTTACCTGTCGATGCAGTTTGCGCGAGATCAGCGCTATGACATGCTGTCGGCGCACTACACAGCGCTCAACCAGCGATTCACGCCGAGCTTCATGCCTTGTGTTTTGGCTGGTGCTGTCCATGTCTGGCGAGCCAACATGGACGGGCATGAGTTGACGGTGTCTTTCAAAGGCCCCTGCTTGCGAACCCGCCACCGGGAGGGTGAGCTCACCTTGGTGATGCATGTCGACGATGTCGCCGTGTTTGAAGTGTCCTTCGCTTTCGTGCCAGCCGCCGCCGTGTCAGGCAGCCCATCTCGGCCAGGCGGCCAAGCCGAGCTCGTCATTTACGTCGGGCGCGTGCAAGGCTTGCCAGGGCAATACGAGCGCATTCGCCAGGCCACCAAGCTTTGCGGCGAAGTGGCGCCACCAGATGTGTTGATGGCTGGGCTGGCAGGCTTGGCCCGCGCTTTGGGCATTCATCAGATCTTGGGTGTCGACAACGACAGCAACATTTCTCACGAGACCATCCGGCGCTCTCGCACGAGTTTTGAATACGCCGAGTTCTGGGGGCGCTACAACGCGCGCTTCATCGAAGGTGGGCACGCAGTGATGGACTTGCCATTCGCCGAGAAACCGCTCACCGACATTGCAGCGCGTCACCGCAAGCGCACCTTGCTCAAGCGCGAGTTCAAAAAGACCTTGGCCGATCAGGTCCAAGCCGCGGTGGGTTCTTACCTGCTGAAGCGCTGAGCACCAGGCACAGCGCCTGGCGTGTCAAAGGGTGTGCGTCCGGTCGCCATGGCTGAAGCCGATGGCGTCAAACCAATCACCCTTGACGAAGCCGATCACCTTGAACAGCTCGCCCATTTCGTGCTCAGCCAGAAGCATCTGCATGGCGCCGCGGGCCTTGATTTGATCGGCTGTGCTGGCCTGGCCCGTGCTGGCCAAGGCCTCGCCCAGGCCGCAGTTGGTCAAAAAGCGCCCTTGGCTGGTGTAGCCCAGCACTTCCCAGCCGGCGTCCTGCCCAGCCAGAGCCACACCGGTGAAGTTCACGTGCGCGGTGATGTCTTTGGCGCCCACGCCCACCAGCGGGTCGGTGTCGCTGGTGTGCAAGTGGTGGCACATCAAGGTGCCGCCGTGGCGTTGAGGGTGGTAGTACTCGGCCTCGGGGAAGCCGTAGTCCAAGAAGAAAGCCGCACCCAGGGTCAGGCGTTGGGCCAGCGTGGTGATGAAGGCTTCGGCCTGGCCGTGGGTTTCGGTCACGGTGCCTGGCGGGAAGCTGGCGTCCTCGCGTTCGGTGGGCGGGCGAACGCCCTCGGGGGCGGGGCGGTCGGCCCAGGCAAAGTGCGGGGTGGCTTGCGCTGATGGGTCTGCTGCTGAGGCGGTGGCGTCATCGGCGTCTGAGTCGGCCAGGGTCACGCCGCGTTCCAGCCATTGCGAGCCCGTCCAGGTCAGCAGCTGCACAGGCATGGCGTCGAGCACCTCGTTGCCCACGATCACCCCCTGCATCTGCTCGGGCAGGCTGTCGGCCCACACCACCTTGTGCACGCTCTCTGGGTGGCTTGTGCGCAGTCGAGTGTGCTGTCGGTCGCGCAGCGTGCCTGAGAGGTCGACGATGGTGTAGCGGTCGATGTCTTCGCTCAGCTCGCCGAGCAGCTGCTCCGCCAGGGCGCCGGTGCCGGCGCCAAACTCCCACACCTCGCGCGTGCCGGTGGCGTGCAAGGCTTGCTTGACCTGACGGGCCAGCACCTCGCCAAACAATGGCGTCAATTCGGGGGCGGTGACGAAGTCGCTGCCATCTTGCGGGCTGTGTCCCAGCACGCGCCGGCCGCCGCTGTAGTAGCCCAGGCCTGGGGCGTAGAGCGCCAGTTCCATGAAGCGCTCAAAGAGCATCCACCCGCCGCGCTCGCGGATTTCGTGGGCCAGCAGCGTGGCCAATGGGTGGTTGGACAAGGGGGCGGCCACTACACTGGCATCCAATTTGGTCGGGCGGTTCATGCCCCATTGTAGAAAGCCCCATGTCGGACCTGACTGTTTCATCGCCCAAGGCCGCACCGCCCCGCGTGGCATTGGTCACTGGCGCGGGCAAGCGCCTGGGCCGCGAGATCGCGCTCACGCTGGCCGCGCAAGGCTGGGACGTGGCCGTGCATTGCCGCTCCTCGCGCTCCGAGGCCGATGCCACTGTGCAAGCCATCGAGGCCTTGGGGCGCCGCGCAGTGGTCTTACAAGCCGATTTGTCAGACGAGGCCGCCGCGCGCACGCTGGTGCCCTTGGCTGTTCAGGCTTTCGGGCGGCTCGATGCGGTGGTGAACAGCGCCTCAACCTTTGAGTACGACACGCCCGCGTCTTTCAGCTATGCCATGCTCGAAAAGCACCTGCGGGCCAACACCGCGCCGGCCATCGTGCTGGCGCAGGCGCTGGCCGAACACGTGGCCGAGCGCGATGCCGAGGGCGCTGTGGTCAACCTGCTGGACCAAAAGCTGTGGAACCCCAACCCAGATTTTTTGAGCTACACCCTCTCCAAAGCGGCGCTGGAGTCAGCCAACACCTTGCTGGCCCTGAGTCTGGCGCCGCGCGTGCGG
>JAVLFO010000024.1:0-5589 GCA_046052805.1 Aquabacterium sp.
CAAAGGCAGCTGCAAAGCGCGGCGTTGCATTGACCAGCTGAGCAGAAGTTTGGTCAGAACTCTTTTATCTAAGGTTAAGGTGCCGTTGATGGACTCCACAAAATCAGAACTCTATTCTTCTGTTCAAACCCACCATCTGCCCCTCACCGCCGCCATCATCGACCTCGACGGCACCCTGGTCGACACCCTGGGCGACTTCATCGTCGTCCTTCAACACACCTTGGCCGACATGGGCTGCCACCCGGTCGAGATCGCCCGCGTGGACCGCGGTTTTTTGTCGATGACCGTGGGCAAGGGCACCGACGACCTGGTGCGCCGCAGCCTGGCGCATGCCTGGGGTTTGCTGCCCGAGGATGCCGACGTGAGCGCCCACCTGCCCCAAGCGCTGGCCTTCTATCACCACCACTACCCGCGGCTCAACGGCTTGCATGCCGAGGTGTTTGCGGGCGTGCCTGAGGGCTTGCAGCAACTCAAAGACCTGGGCGCGCCCCTGGCGTGTCTGACCAACAAGCCCACGGCCTTTGCCAAGCAGCTGTTGGCCGCCAAAGGGTTGGATGGCTTTTTCAGCCAGGTGTTTGGGGGCGACGCCTTTGAGCGCAAAAAGCCCGACCCCTTGCCGCTGATCAAGACCTGCGAGGCCTTGGGCGTGCCGCCTTCACAGACGGTGATGGTGGGCGATTCAAGCAACGACGCGCAAGCGGCGCGCGCCGCGGGCTGCGAGGTGCTGCTGGTGACCTACGGCTACAACCACGGTCACCCGATTGACGAGGTGCCTGCGCTGGCCCATGTGGACCGGCTGGACGCCGTCAACTGGCAAGCGCTGATGGGCTGATCAGAGCAAGGCGTCGAGCACCGGCGCGGCTTTGTGATCGAGCAATGCGTCTTTCATGTTGGTGGAGTTGGGGCGGTTGCCCAACCACACGCGCAAGACGGCCGGAAAGTACTGTGCATCTTGCATCGGCAGGCCCACAGGCTGGTTGTTCACGTAGAACATCGTGCCGCGCTGGGGCACATAGTCAATGGCGAAGACGTCGCCCACGTTCAGGCGCTTGATGCGCGAGAACTGCTCACCCATGGTGCGGATCGAGGGGATCAGCTTGAAGAATTCTTCGCGGCTGCTGTTGACCTCGATGCCCTTGGTGACGACCTTGCCCAGCTCGTCCACCCGCATGCCTTGCAGCATCACGAAGCGCAATTGCATGGGCGCGTTGGTGGCCAGCACGGCCTCGGCGGTGTTCGTCTTTTTGGGCAGGTACAAGCCTACCGTGTACAGCTTGGCCACCGCGCGGTAAGCCACGCCCGAGCCATTGAGGTTGACCGTCGTTCCTTCGATTTTCAGGCTGGGCGGGTAATGCACGCCCACCAAGTCTGCCGATTGCGCCCAGGCACCTGACCCGGCCAGCAAGGCGGCCGAGGTGGCTGTGAGGGTGAGCGCGAGGCGCCCGAGTCGAGCCAGTTCTGAGAGCTTGGACAACATACGCAATCTGTGGGTGGGTCCTGAACTGCGGGAGCAGCGGGAGTAAGTAATTGTTGCTCGTTGAACGTCAATCACAATCTGGGTTTGCCCTTGTCCTGGACCGCCGTTCACCGGGCTGCGCGCCAGCAGAAGGCAGAGCCTGTGCCCACGGTGCCCCTGATACACTGATTTCATGTTCATCTCGCGCAAACAGACCAGAGGTTCTCGCGACCGGGGGGCTTGGCCCTGGCGTCGCTGCCCGGCCTAGCCCGATCGGGTTGGCGCGTCGCGATGATAGGCGGCGCCCCCGGCCAGCCTGTTGCTTGCCCTCGCTAAACGGTAAGCGCTGGTTAACAGTGGCACCTGCCCACCCTTGTGGGGGTGCCTAGAGATGACATCTGTGGCGCAAAGCACACTGAGCAAGGTGCGGCGCCGGGGCTTGGAGGCCCGTTAAGCATGATCACTGAAGCCCAATTCAATGCACTGGCCGCACTGGGCCACAACCGCATCCCCTTGGTGGCCCAGGCGCTGGCCGACCTCGACACCCCGCTCTCGCTGTACCTCAAGCTCACGCAGGGGCGGCCTTTGAGCTTCTTGCTCGAATCGGTGGAGGGGGGCGAGCGCTTTGGCCGCTACTCCTTCGTCGGTTTGCCTGCCCGCACCTTGGTGCGCGCCACAGGTCAGCAGGTCGAGGTGCTCACCGACGGCGCGGTGGTGGAGACCTTCACCGGCAACCCGCTCGATTTCATCGCCACGTACCAGCAGCGCTTCAAGGTGGCCGTGCCCGAGGGCTTGCCTCGGTTTTGCGGCGGTCTGGCGGGCTATTTTGGCTACGACACGGTGCGACACATCGAGCCCCGCTTGGCCCAAACGCAAAAGCCCGGTGGCATCGGCACGCCCGACATCTTGCTGCTGCAGTGCGAGGAGCTGGCCGTCATCGACAACCTGGCCGACCGCCTGTTCTTGATCGTTTATGCCGACCCGGCGGTGCCCGGTGCGTATGCCCAAGCGGCAGCCCGCATCGCGCAGCTGCAAGGTCAGCTCAACGCGGTGGTGGCGGCGCCGCCCATTGGCCCCTCCGAGGCCTACCCGGTTGAGCGCCACTTCGCGCAGGCCGATTTCGAGGCGGCGGTGCGCAAGGGCAAGGCATACATCGCTGCGGGCGACTGCATGCAGATCGTGATCGGTCAGCGCCTGCAAAAGCGCTTCACGGCCTCGCCCCTGAGCCTCTACCGTGCGCTGCGTTCGATCAACCCCAGCCCCTACATGTACTACTACGACCTGGGCGATCACCATGTCGTGGGTTCGTCGCCCGAGATCCTGGTGCGCCAGGAAAAGGTCAGCGGGCCGCAAGGCGAGAGCGAAACCGTCACCATCCGCCCCATTGCGGGGACACGTCCGCGTGGCGCCACGCCTGAGCTCGATGTGGTCAACGAGGCCGAATTGCTGGCCGACCCGAAAGAGCGTGCCGAGCACGTCATGCTGATCGACCTGGCCCGCAACGACATTGGCCGCATCGCCAAAACCGGCACCGTCAAGGTGACCGAGGCCTTTGGCATCGAGCGCTATTCGCACGTCATGCACATCGTCAGCAACGTCGAGGGCACCTTGAAGGACGGCATGACCGGCCTGGACGTGCTGCGCGCCAGCTTCCCGGCAGGCACGCTGAGCGGCGCGCCCAAAATTCGCGCCATGGAGATCATCGACGAGCTCGAGCCCGTGCAGCGTGGCGTGTATGGCGGTGCCGTGGGCTACCTGAGCTTTGCGGGTGACATGGACGTGGCCATCGCGATCCGCACCGGTGTGATCAAAGACCAGGTCTTGTACGTGCAGGCGGGTGCCGGTGTGGTGGCCGACTCGGTGCCCGAGCTCGAGTGGAAAGAGACCGAGGCCAAGGCCCGCGCTGTGATTCGTGCAGCCGAGCTGGTCGAGCAGGGCCTGTGATGCCTGCGCGCTTCAGCGGCCCAGCAACTTGACACGCAGGGCCGCTTGCGCGGGCACCTCAACCCAGCGGTACACCGCCACCGCCAGCCCGAACGTGATCCCCAGAAAACCCAGTAGCCAGTAGGGCTCGCTCAAAGGCAGGTTTTCAGGGTGGCCGCCGCTGAGGTTGGCCACCAGCAACTGCAGCGGGAAGTGCAGCAGGTAGCTGGCGTAGGTGGTGTTGCCCAAGGTGGCGATCAGTTGGGACACCCGGGCGTCGCGTGGGTGCACCCAGCGCAGCAGCAGCAAGATGGCGATGGGCGCCAACAAGGCGGTGTAGAACATGGGGCGCAGCACGCCCAAGGCGGTGGCCGCAGTGCCTGCCGCCAGCAGGGCTGCCGCGCCGGTCACCGCCAGGCTTTGCGCCTTGGGTGCCAGGCGCAGCAAGGCCTGGTGCGACAAGTGCGTCAAGCCACCCAGGTAAAAGAAGAACACGCACAGCACGATGGGGTGATCCGTGCGCTTGCTGGCATACACGGCACCGGCGGCGGCGATGATCCCCACCACCTGCCACCAGCGCGTCAGGCCCAGTCGGCACAGGGCAAAGAACAGCGCGTAAACCAGCACCTCAATGGAGACGCTCCAGATCGGTCCGTTGAATGACCACTCCGAGCGCCCCGGCCAGTCGCCTGCCAAAAACAGCTGCAACACAAAGTGCGGCACATCGTTGAACTGGTAAACATAGCCCACGCCGTGCTGGGCTTGGTACCACGCGGCCATGGCGGCCACGGCCAGCAGCGTGATCAGGTGCAGCGGGTACAGCCGCGAAAAGCGCAGCGCTGCGAACCGCCATGGCGACACCTCGCCTCGTTGAACAGGCTCCGCGTATTTCCAGAAGAAGATGAAACCCGAGAGCGCCCAAAACACCTGCACGCCCAACCACCCCGCCTCAAAAAAGGGTTTGAGCAGGGCGTACAGGGGTTGGGCCGTGACCTCAAAGCCCTGGTGTGTGCCACCCACCATGTAGAAGTGGTTGTAGTGCCAAACCAGCACAGAGATGGCGCAGGCGAAGCGCAAGACCTCCAAACCCAGCAGGGAGTGGTTGACGGGAGACGTGGGACGCATGGCGTCATCTTGGCATGAAGCCTCCCTCTGCCCGTGGCCTTGCCCCCCCTCAGCTGAATGCCTAGTGAGCTGCGCTCACTGTTTGAGCGTGATCTCGTTGTGGATGGTGTGGGCGCCCTCGGCGGCCCGTGCGATCCGAACGGCTTCGTACATCTGCGACGGCAGGTCGACCACGCCCGTCAGCCGCACATCGCCTTTGGTCGTCACCACCGCGATGTCAAAACCCTTGAGGGTGTCGTTCTGCTGCAAAGCGGTTTTCACGTGCTCGGTGACGTCGTTGTCCGACACGTTCGCAGCTTCTGCCGAGGCCGATGGCATGGGGGGCTGCGGTGTCTTGCCACAGCCTGCCAAAGCCATGGCGGCGGCGGCGACCAGTGCAATGGTCCATCGTGCAGCAAAAGTGCGTTGTTTCATGGGAGGCCTTTCCAAAGCATCGACCCCGTCGGCAGGGCTCGGCAAGCAGCTTGGCCTGTGGGTCAGCGCCCGTCTGTTCGGTGCCCAACACCGCGCTGTGCCGTCGCCGGGCCACTGGGCTCACCCCTGTTTGCAACACCCCGCCTCGGCTTGGCTAAAATGGTTGACATGCGTGTGCTTGTGTCTTTCTCATCGGGCTTTGGCCGTTGGCGTTGGCGTCAGCCTGCCAACTGATCGACCGAACGCGCCCTGCCGGCGCACCAGCCCCCCACCGGCGTGTGACACTGGCAAAGCCAGCCCACCCCGTCCCTCACGCAATCAACAGGACAGAGCGCACATGCTGCTGATGATCGACAACTACGACAGTTTCACCTTCAACCTGGTCCAGTATTTCGCCGAACTGGGCGAAGACGTGCGGGTGTTCCGCAACGACGAGATTTCGCTGCAGGACATCGCCGAGCTGCGGCCTGACCAGCTGGTGTTGTCGCCCGGGCCGTGCTCGCCGGCCGAGGCGGGCATCTGCGTGCCGGCGATCCAGCACTTCACCGGCAAGCTGCCGATCCTCGGTGTGTGCCTCGGCCACCAGAGCATCGGCGCGGCGCTGGGCGGGAAGATCATCCGGGCGCAGACGCAGATGCATGGCAAGGCCAGCACCATCTCGACCGATCAGA
>JAVLFO010000025.1:0-2284 GCA_046052805.1 Aquabacterium sp.
GAAGAAGGCACCGTGACGGCCGGCAACGCCTCGACGCTGAACGACGGCGCTGGCGCCGTGGTGATGGCATCGGCTGACAAGGCCAAGGCCCTGGGCCTCAAGCCCCTGGCCCGCCTGGTGGCCTATGGCCACGCCGGTGTCGAGCCCGAGTACATGGGCATTGGCCCCGTGCCTGCCTCTAAGGCGGCCCTGGCCAAGGCTGGCTTGACCGTGGCCGACATGGACCTGATCGAGGCCAACGAAGCCTTCGCCGCGCAAGCCTGCGCCGTCTCGAAAGAGCTGGGTCTGGACAACGAGAAGACCAACCCCAACGGCTCGGGCATCTCGCTGGGTCACCCCGTGGGCGCCACCGGTGCCATCTTGGTGACCAAGGCCATCTATGAGCTGCAACGCACCGGTGGCCGCTACGCCCTGATCACCATGTGCATTGGCGGCGGCCAAGGCATTGCGCTGATCATCGAACGCGTCTGATACCGTCGCGCAGCAAGCAGTCAAGGGGCTCTTTCGGGAGCCTCTTTTTGCACCCGCACACCGCCACGCACACCATGCAGTTGAACCCCTGGTCTCACCCCACCCGCGAAGGCTTTGTGCTGCGAGGCTGGCACACGCCGCCCAGCGGCAAGCCCTTGCTGCACTTCATGCACGGCAATGGCTTTTGCGGCCGCACTTATGAGCCCATGCTGCAGCACTTGGCGCCGCACTTTGACCTGTGGCTGTTTGATGCCCAGGGACATGGTGAGAGCGACCATGGCGATCGCTTCGTGGGCTGGAACCGCCATGCCGATCTGGCCGTCGAAGCCTTGGCGCAGCAAGGCCAAGCCTTTGCCAACGTGCGCCGTGTGGCCTGCGGGCACAGCTTCGGTGGCGTCCTCACCAGCCTGATCATGGGCGAACACCGCGGCCTGTTTGACAAGGCCGTGCTGCTGGACCCCGTGCTGTTCACGCCGACCATGCTCATGGGCATGGCGATGGGCGAGCTCACGGGCGTCATCAAACACACGCCCCTGGCGCGACAGGCACGCGCGCGCCGCGACCACTGGCCCAGCCGCACCGATGCCTTGAACAGCCTCGAGGGGCGCGGCACCTACAAGGGCTGGCAGCCTCAGGCGCTACAAGCCTTTGTCGACCACGCGCTGCGCGAGGCAGACGACGGCGGCGTCACGCTGAAATGCCGTCCCAGCCGCGAGGCGGATATCTTCAGCAGCGGGCCGGATCGGCTGTGGTCGCTGCTGGGCAAGGTGCGCACACCCACGCTGGTGCTGCAAGCCGAGCACACCTTCCCGTTCATCGCCGAGTCGGTCACGCGGTGGCTGGACCTCAATGACGCGGTCAGCGCCGAAACGGTGCCTGGCGGCCACTGCTTCATGCAAGAGCAACCCGAACAAACGGCCCAGCGGGTGCTGAGCTGCTTGCTGGCGCCAAACAGCTGAACAAGGTGCTCCAACAGGGCTTTCAACGCGGACTGCGCTTCAGCGCCTGACGGCAATATGCCCACCATGAAGCGCAAGTTCGGCATCGTGTGGGGACTCGTGGCCTTGGCCGCGCTGGGTGGTTGCGCCCTGCGCCCACCGTTCAGCAGTGAAGAAGTCAAAATTGACAGCGAAGCCCTGCCTCTGAACTTGGTCATGGGGGGCGCGGTGGCGCAGCCCTTTTGCCTGCACCTGCTGTATCGCAATGCCTTTTACGTGCTGTACAGCGACACGCGTGCCGAGGCCTGGGTGACCGATGGCAGCTGCGCCAGCGAAGGCAAGCACCGCACGGTCAGCGGCATCAAGCTGAGCTGGCACCACGATGCGCCGTGGGACACCCAAGTCAACCGCCAATGCCTGCAAACCGACACGTGTCGGATGAACGAGCAAAACATCATCGAAGGCAAGAACATCCGCTGCGCAGCGGCCTTGGTGGTTGAAGGCAACCAAAGCGCCTTCGTCAGCACCGACCTGAAGGCCTGCCGCTGAAGCTCGCTGGAACGGGCCTCAAGCGCCCGACCAAACCTCGACAGCCATCGAAGGCAAGCGGCTCACCAAGATCTTGTAGGTGTCTTTGTCAAAGGCTGGGCGCCCTGAGGTGAGCACGGCGGGCACATCAGCGCGATGGCGGACCGTGCCCAGGTAGCACCAAGCGTCGAGCACATGCCAGGCGTCGCCCTCGGCCACCAGCACCGGCCCGCCATACGGCCAGGTGCGCACCTGCCACTCGGTCAACACCGTTTGCAAACGCGCGCTGTGTGCTGTCTCTTATACACATCTGACGCTGCCGACGACTAGTCGAGTGTAGATCTCGG
>JAVLFO010000026.1:0-3509 GCA_046052805.1 Aquabacterium sp.
ATCGCGATGGCCTTACCCCCGGGTGACACCTGGATCCCCGTCACCGCCAGCGCTTGTAGCACGGTCGAACTGAAGGTCATGGTGGCATTGGCATCTAGCCAGGCTGTGTTGAGTGTGAGTGGGGTCGACCATGCGTTGGCATGGCATGCGATTGCAGCGATAACGCTCACTGCCCACGGGCGAAAAGTTCGGTCCATACAGCACCTCAAAAAAACGGCCGCAGTAACGCGGCCGAAACACAGTGGGATAACAAGAAATTCAGGGCGTGAGCGTCAACGCGTCGTGCTGCGGCGCTTGGCGTGTACCAGGCCGATCAGACCCATGCCCATGAGCAGGTAGGTAGACGGCTCCGGTACGCTGGGGGTGCTGGACACCTTGGCGAACTGACTATTGAGTGCGATCGTTCCGAAGTTGATGCTCGGGAACAGGGCGTTCTGGATGAATGAAGGTACACCCAATGCGTTGCCCAGTTCGGGAACCGCAACGCTGGACAGCTTCAGATTGTTGATAGAGAAGCTGACATTCCCACCAGACGCGAGGATGTTGGTGCTGCCTGTTGCGTTGCCCGTGAACAGGGCCATATTGGCCAAGCTCTTGCCCTGGTATGACCCGAAACTGCTGCTGAAAGACGACGACACCATGTCGGCGAAAACCGTCGCTGATGTGGTGTCGAGCCTGATGTTGCTCAGCACCACTTGCGCGCCTTTGGTGGTGCCTGAGGTCAGCGTGAAGCCTCCGCCCCCCGTCAGCGAGGTGACGTCGTAATTCGCGTTCCACAGCACTTGTGCGTCGCTAGACGTCATGTTGATCTTGGCACCATCGAAGGAGGCCGGAGCGGTCCCGGTGACCGTGACGCCAGCGGTATTGAGTGCAGCCAGCGAGTCGCTTGTGAAAGTCAGGACAGCGCCGCCACCCGAGAAGGTGTAGCCAGGCCCGGAAGCGTGAGCGGCAAAGCTCATTGCAGCAAAGGCTGCAAGGGCGAATGCCTTGATCGGCATGGTTGTCATGTTGAATCCTCGTACGTGAAGGTGGATGAACAATGGCCTGTGGTGCGGGCGACTGACGCCGCCTATTGCATGACCATCTGATTCACATGGTGCTTGGACTCACCTCATCGCGCATCGGGACGATCGTGATCGCATGCATGCGATGCAACCCTTGTGGGCAGCCGTATCAGTGCGATCGAGCGGGCCAGCTCAAGGTCAGCTTGACCCCATGTCCTTCTTTGGTATCTACACGCGTTGAGACGCCCATCTCTTCTGCCCGAGAGACTATGTTTTGCAAGCCCCTCCCCGGCGTATGGCGCGATGGCGAGAAGCCAATGCCGTCATCGCGGATCACGATTCCGCATACGTTCAGCTGTGGCTCTGAGAAGGTTTGGATGGACACGTAGCTGGCCTTTGCATGCTTGACGATGTTGGCGAAGACCTCGTAGAGCACACGCTGTAAGCTGGCAAGTTCATCGCTCGTGAATCGCCGGTCTGACGCAATGGGCTCAACCGACCACGTGAGCGTGATGCCTGCCCGACGCCATCGGTCTTTGAGCCGGTATCGAAGCTGCGCCAGCAGGTCATGCACGTCTTTGGCGATGGGGTCGAGCGTGTCCATGGTCAGGCGCAACTGATCCAGAAGCTCTGTGAGTTCGGTGATCAAATTGGCTGGCGCGACCTCGCCTGCCTCCACATTTGACAAGATGTGAACCAGTTGAGAGCCCAGGCCATCATGCAGGTCGCGTGCGATGCGCGATCGCTCCCTGGCAGCGACTTCCGCCTTGGCTTTCTCTTGCATGGCTGCATGAAGCCGCTCCAGCTCCATGCGTTGTCGGTTCACCTCAATGAGCAAGTCGGCCTTGAAGCGGCCTGCGGCCACCAGCGCTCGAAAGACATGCAGATACGTGGTCACCACCACCGAAAGCAAGGCGCTGACGGAGGCGGCAGGCGCCAGTCGGAAAAACTCGTAGCTCGAGGGGGCACTCGATAAGAAGGTGTGCCAGTCGTCTAGGAAGGTGCAAGCCATCACGCCCACGGCCGACAGCAAAATCAGCGTTCGCTTTGCCGAGGGCCTGCGCAGCACCTCGGTCGCAACGATGACTGTTACCCAAAGGCCTGCAAGATGCGAGAGGCCATACCAAAGCCACATCGCGTAGCGGCTGCCAGGCACATTCAGCACGCATGTGGCCAGGGTCGGCAAGACCAATAGCAGCAAACCTTTCGCGCTCGCTTCCCATTTCGGGGCGCGGTGCTCAAGGTATCGGAGCAATAAGTACCCTGACACCACAAAGGCCGCGCCAGCGCTGGCATAGATCGTGGCTTCTCTGACTTGCCCCGACAGGAACCATGCACCCCATAAAACGAGCGCTTCCCTCATGCTCATGAGCGATGTCGCGCACATGAACAAGAGCACATCCATGGACCTGAGATGAAACGCCACCCACCCCGCTCCGACGCACATCATCAAGGTGGCAGCAAACACCGACAGCCCGCTACCTGTCAGCATGGCATCGCTGATGTTGCGCACGGGTTCAAGCTGCGGCATCGTCCCATGGGCGATGGATGACAATCCGCTGGTGTGGTCGTACTGTCCCGCCACCACGATGTGAACCTGGCGTTGGCGCTGACCCTCGTGCCTGGGGGGCAGGCTGACCAACCAAGACCTGTCGGTGAACGTCGACGCTTCGCTGCCCATGCCGACAATGAGTTGCTCATCGACCCAGATGGCCATCACTGTGCTGGCGCGTGGAATCCACAGGCCCTGCGTGATGTCCGTCCTCCAGTTACCGAATGCGCGCTCCGGGGCCATGGCAGCAGGGAGGGCGATGTGATAGGTCCAGACACCTTGCCGACCCGCCAGATGCCAGCGGTCAGGCAGAGCCACCGTTGATGTTTGCAGCAAATCGGGCTTGCGTCCATCCCAGCCACCGGGTGTGAGCGTGGCAGCCCGAATCCAGGTGAGCCCGCTGGCAAACGGTTGCCCCTGCAGTGGCATCAACACTCCGCCTGCCACCACGGCCAGCCCCAGAAGGATGAACAGCAGCGCCAGGATCCTGGTCGTCTCCACTTTCAGGGCCGGAAAAGCCATCGCCTTTTCCTCGCCACATTGATCGCGTCTATCTTCGAGTGCACACCAAGCTTGGCGTAGATGCCTCTGATGTGGTGCCTGAAGGTGTTCAGCGACATGTGCAGTGACGCAGCCGCTTCCTCATAGGATTGCCCTCGCGTCAGACAGCCCAGCACGGCTTTTTCGCGGGCCGTCAGTGCCGATGCGAGCTCAGGCTGATGGTCTTCGATGTCACGGTCTGGCGGCGTTGCGGTGCCGCGCTGTACAGACAACTTGAACGAATCCAGCAAGCGCGCTGCAACCCTTGGCGAGATGGGCGCACCGCCTTGATTGGCGTTGTCCAGGTGCACGAGCAACTCGTCATCCCCGTCGCCCTTCTGGATGAATCCCATGGCCCCGGCATGAAGTCTGTCTCTTATACACATCTGACACTGCCGACGACTAGTCGAGTG
>JAVLFO010000027.1:0-2843 GCA_046052805.1 Aquabacterium sp.
GCGCATGGCTACGAGGTGTCGCTGGACTCTCTATCGACCAGCGAAGCCGATGGGCATCGCGAGTGGCGCTTCAGCGCCGTCGGCGA
Source organism: Aquabacterium sp. (assembly GCA_046052805.1). Lineage (GTDB taxonomy): Bacteria > Pseudomonadota > Gammaproteobacteria > Burkholderiales > Burkholderiaceae_C > Aquabacterium. The sequence goes on from JAVLFO010000027.1 coordinate 87, forward strand.
GAGCGGTCGGCAGGGGGCGTCCGCCACCCCCTTTGCCGATGAGCTGTCCCGCCTCGAGGGCGTGATCAGCTTCAGCGTGACGCCCAGCAAGGGCTGATCAGCGCCTTCAGTTGACGGTGGTCACCAGCTGGTTCAGTGGCTGGCGGGCCTTCTTGAGGTTGACCAACCAGTCGCCTTCGGCTTGGCGGTAGCCCAGTGGGAGCAGCAGCACCGAGCGCAGGCCCTTGGCGCGCAAGCCCAGGATCTCATCGACCTTCTCTGGCAAGAAGCCTTCCATGGGCGTGGCATCGACACCCACTTCAACCGCCGCGAGCAGGGCCGTGCCCAAGGCGATGTAAGCCTGGCGTGCAGCGTGCTGGTAGTTCACCTCTGGGTCGCGTGGCGGGTAGGTGGCCAGCACTTGCTGGCGGTAGGCTTCCCAGCCTTCGTTCTTGAAACCACGCACGTCATTGACGACATCGAAAGCGGCGTTGATGCGCTCAGGGGTGTAGTTGTCCCAGGCTGCAAACACCAGCAGGTGCGAGCAATCGGTGACTTGGCCTTGGCCCCACGCGTTGGGCTTGATCTGCGCGCGCAATTCGGGGTTGGTCACCACGAGCACGTGGTAAGGCTGCAGGCCGCTGGAGCTGGCCGTCAGGCGGATGGCCTCGAGGATGTGCTGGATCTTGTCCTCTGGGACCGACCGGCTGGGGTCAAATTTTTTGGTGGCGTAGCGTTGGTTGAGCAGTTGAATCAGGTCAGACATGAGAGCCTCGGTTGGAACGGATGGCGTTCATCTTATGACCAGCGCGGAAAAGCCCAGAGCGGCAAGGGCATCTGGTTTTGTGCTGCGTTCAGTGCGGTTCTGGGTCGCGTGAGAGAATTTCGCCATGGATCAAGACAGCGAGATCAGCGCCAAAGAGACAAAGCGCGCGTACGGCGGTGTGGCAGCAACGGAGCGACGCGCTCTGCGCCAGCAGCGCTTTTTGGATGCGGGTTTGGACCTGATCGGCTCGGTCGGCTACCGCAGCATGACCCTGCGCGTGCTGTGCAAGGCTGCCGCCTTGAATGACAGGTATTTTTACGAGTCATTCGAGAACATGGAGGCCTTCCTGGCCGCCTTGTACCGTCACCACATCACGCAGATACAGGACCAGATCGAAGCCTTGGCCATGCAGTCTCAAGGGCCACTGCCCGAGCGGGTTCGAGCTGGCATTCACCTGTATTTCGTGTTCATGAATGACAGGCGCCGGGCCAAGTTGGCCCTCACGGAAATACTGGGTGTAAGCGAAGCCATCGACGTGCTCTATCAAGAGCACACCAGCGGTTTTGGCAAGATGCTCATCACCTTGTTGCACCGCGAGTTTCCGTCACTGAAGCTGGGCGAAGACGCTGAGCGAGCGCTCGGTCTGTCTTTGGCGGGGGCCTGCACCATGGCAGCCACCCACTGGATGCTTGAGAACTACAAGACCCCGATCGACGTGATGACGCAAACCTGCACCGACGTCTTCATCGGGACCTTGGGCCAGATCCTGGCCCGATCGGCTTAAGCGGACGCTTTGCTGACGTGACGGCGGCGCACCAACGCCAGGCCGATCAAACCCAGTCCCATCAAGCTGACCGTGCCGGCTTCAGGCACCGCGACTGGGCTGGCGGTGCTCAGTCCAGCCAGACGGAAGTTGGACAAGCCGCCCGTGGCCGTGATGGTGAACGTGGTGCCCGTGACGTTGGCCAGGCTGAAGGTCTTGTTCCACGCGCCGTTGTTGTTGTTGCCCAGCGCGATGCTGTTGGTGCCCCATGACAGCGTGGCGTGGTCGAAGGAGTCGCCAATGAAGTTTTCCCACATGGCGAAGGTCAGAGACTTCAAGGTCACGGCTTGGTTGAAGGTCAAAACCAAAGCCTCGCCGGCCGTGATTTCACCGACGTTGAAGACATCGTCGCTGGTCACGCCCAAGCCATCCCAGCGCTCAGACACATAGCCTGGCGCCTGGTTCACGAGGGCTCTGACCGTCACGGCTTGGCTTCCCGAAATGTAGAGCGGCGTCACGCTGGTCTCGTCCAGCACCGGGCCTCCGTTTTGGTAGAAGTTGAAGTCGTTGGCGTTGGCTTGTGCCGCCATGGCCAAAGCGCTGGCAGCGGTCGCCCATCGGGCCATGTTGATCAGTGACATAGGAGATCCTTTTCCGCGCGGCATGCGTAACACCTTGATACGTTTGATTGTGGCTGGCCCGCGAGTTCATTCCCCGTGAGCAATTCACGCACCAGCCAGCCGTGTGTCGCGGCGTCTGCCTGCAAGGTGCTCAACACACCTGAATGAGGGGTGGGTCAGCTCGAATGTGGTGAAGCTTGACTCCAGATTAAACTGGTGTCAAGTAACATCACATTTTATTTGCGTCTCCACATGCATCGATACACAGCCATCATCATCGGCAGCGGCTTCGGCGGCCAGGCTGCGGCCATCAACCTGCGCCGGGTGGGCGTTGAAGACTTTCTGATCTTGGAGCGTCGCGCTTGGATGGGCGGCACCTGGAGCCAAAACAGCTACCCAGGGGCGGCCGTGGACGTGCAGTCGCCGCTTTACTCACTGTCGTTCGAGCCGTACCCGTGGAGCCAGATGTTTGCGGGGCAGAACGAGTTGGTGGAATACACCCATCACGTGCTGACCAAGCACGGCCTGCGCGAAAAGACACAGCTCAATGCCAACGTGCAAAAGGTCGTGTGGGACGAGGTGCAGAGCCTTTGGCGAGTCCACACCGAGCACCAAGGGGTGTTCGAGGC
>JAVLFO010000028.1:0-2992 GCA_046052805.1 Aquabacterium sp.
TACATCTTGCGGCCGCGCTCGACCAGGTTGTGGGCCTCGTCAACCAAAACGCCCACGCGCCATTGGCCCTGCTGCATCAGGCTGTGGAGCATCGCGCTGAGGTCAAAGTAGTGGTTGTAGTCGCCCACCACCACATCGCTCCAGCGCACGAGTTCTTGCGTGAGGTAGTACGGGCAGATTTGGTTGGACAAGGCCACCTCACGCACCGTCTCGTGGGTCCAGTTCGAGGCGGCCACAGCTTGGGCACGGGCTTGTGGCAAGCGGTCGTAGAAGCCTTTGGCCAAGGGGCAAGCATCGCCATGGCAAGCCAAGTCTGGGTGCTCGCAGGCTTTCTCTTTGGCGCGCAGCTCTAAGGCCCGCAAATGCAAAGTGGGGTTGCGGGCCTTGAGGCTGGCGATGGCGTCGAGCGCCGACGCGCGCCCTGATGTTTTGGCGGTCAAGAAGTAAACCTTGTCCAAGTCCTTTTTGGCACAGGCCTTGAGCATCGGAAACACCGTGCCGATGCTCTTGCCAATGCCAGTGGGCGCTTGCGCCAGCAAACAACGTGCACTGGCCGCCGCCTTGTAGACCGACTCCGCCAGTTCGCGTTGGCCGGCGCGGAACTGCGGGTGCACAAACGCCATGTCGCTCAACCCCCGGTTGCGCGTGTGGCGGTGCGCCACCTCTTGCGTCGCCCAATCCAGAAAGCGGTCGCACAGCGAAGCAAAGTACGCGATCAGATCCGGTGCTTGGTGCGTTTGACACAGCACGGTCTCTTGTTGGGTCACCACATCGAAGTAGACCAGGGCCAGCTCGATGTGGTCGAGCGCCTGTTGCTGGCAAAGCAGCGCGCCGTAGACCTTGGCCTGGGCCCAGTGCAATTGGCGGTGGTTATCAGGCTGACGCTCCAGCGACCCTCGGTGCGTTTTGACCTCCTCGAGGCGGTTTGAGCGTGGGTCATAGCCATCTGCGCGACCCGAGACCATCAGCAAGCCATGTTGCCCGCTGAGGCTGACTTCGCTTTGGTACCACTCGGGCCGCCGCGAGGCCACCAAGGCATGCCCCGCGATGCCTTCTTGTGCGGTGGGCGTCGGTGTGAAACGCAGGTCAAGGTCGCCTTGCTTGGCCAGGAACTCGCACAGGGCACGCACAGCCACCCGGTAGCGCGTGGGCTCAATCGGGTTCTGCATGTGCGCTTGTGCTGCCAAGGCCGCCTGTGGTCATGCCGTCACCGCCCTGCGAATCGGCATCGGCCAGTTCTGCCTGAGGTCGATCGAGCAAGCGGCGAACGGGCGTGGATTTGGCCATGGCCATCCAGACATCGAAGGGAACGGTGCACGGTGCATGCCGGGCAGGACGCAGCATCTCCAGCGCGCCTGTGTCGATGTCGCCATGGATCACCCACACGCCGAGTTCCTCAGGCAACTCTTGAGGCTCCGCCAGGCCTTTGGGAAAGACGTAGTGGCATTCGCTGCACAGCCACTGATAAGAACTTCGTTTGGCTGTGTGGCGCAAGTCAGAAAGCAAGTCAGCGCGGCTCACCTTCACCTCGTGCACCATCGGTTGCAGGTAGGCCGGGTTGCTGGTGCGGCGCACGGAGAAAAGGTCAGGTCGGGTCATGCGCCACCGCAACGACTTGGCCGCAGGGATCTCCTTGGCGGCATCTTTGTTGTCCTGGTTGACCGCATCAAGGTCAGGTTCGTCCCACAGCGCGCTCAGGTCGCCCGCAGAAGCTGCGCCCATGCCCGCCGGCATCGCTGCATCCGACTCGACCTGCGCCCGCAGAGACAACTCACGCCAGACCAAACGGCCCGTGTCGGTCAGCAGGTCGGCCATGCGCAGTGCCAGCTTGTCATGGTCGCTCGCAGATCGGCGTTGCGCTTGCCGGCCCTGTGCCAAGACGGCAATGCCGGCATCTGTCAGGCGGAGGCATTCATGGGCGGGGTGGTCACCCACCAGGCTCACCCAACCGGCGGTCAGCAAGTCGATGTCGATGGGGTCACGGCTGGGCCATCCCGCCGAACGCCAGATCTTCATGAGGCGAGACAGGTGCGAGCGCGTCGGCTTGGGGTTCATGTCAGAAGTCAGTGCCTTTGGGTGGACGATGCGCACAGGCCATCGCCCCAATCAACTGTATGAATGTACAGCTGAATGTGCTCAATGTGTCGCCGCCTGGCACGTTCTGGAAACGGCCTGCGTGTGAAACTGATGGCTTTTGGACGTTGGAGCTTGGTGTGTCAAACAACAGCACGGTGGAGCTGAAAGGCTTGGTGATTCAGGCAGACATCGGCACCTATGGGCCAGGCGATGTGGTGCCTGACGCGCATGTGCTGGACCTGACCCTTTGGATCAGCCAAACGCTGGTGCTCATCAAAGAAGACGGCATGCAGCATGTGTTCGACTACGACCCTTTGATCGCAGCCATCGACCACTTGGCGTCAGAAACGCACTACGACACGCAAGAGCGCCTGATGACACGCATCGTCAGCGCCTGTGCGCGTTACCCAGCCATCGAAGCGGTAGAGATCGCGCTGAGCAAGTCACCTGTGCGTCGCGGCACGGGTTCGCTGGGCGTGCGTACGAGAGTTGACAAGCCGCGCTGGAGGCGATCAGGCAACACGCCGCGTCTCAGTGAATCAAACAAATCGGGCCAGCACCCAACCGGTCAGTGCGATGTGAGCCAGCGTGATCAACACAGAAGCGGTGTGCAGCACCTTGAACCGCTGGTTGGCGCCCTCATCAGTGGCCTCGTTGATGGCGGGCATCAGCACCTGCCGCGCTGGAATGGTTGATGCAGCTATGGCCACCATGGCGCATGCAGATGGCACATCACGCAGCCACAGCAGTGCGGCAGAGATGGCTGACGCACCCATCACGAACAGGTAGAAATGCGGGAAGGCCGCTCGAAGCACCTTGCGCGCCTGTGCCACGGGCAGGGCTGAGAACAAGAAGGGCGCGAGCCCGAACGAGTAAAGGACCATGCCGCCAAACAGCAGAGCGACGCACCACCTGT
>JAVLFO010000029.1:0-4552 GCA_046052805.1 Aquabacterium sp.
CAGGCTGGCAGTCTCAGGGCTTCATTTTTGGTGATGACAACCACGGACAGGCGTGGCTGTGCTGCGGTGATGGGTGAATGGCTCATGTATCAATTGTCCGACAGGACCGCGTCCATCAAAGCGCGTGCCGAATGCTCTGATTGGACTTTGCTTGCAGCGATTTGCGCGCGAGCAGCAAAGCCGATGTGATCGGCCAAAACGATTTCAATGGCGTGAATCAGTCCGTCTGGTGAAAGGTCAGCCGCAGCGACACCTGCTTGGTGGCGTTGCACCAGCCGTGACATCCACGTGCCATCTGTCACCACCACTGGGGCGCCTGCGTTCAGTGCGTCCAGAGTGACCCCGCTGACACGGTCCAGGAAATCCGCAGCTCGGTACGGCTGGATGACGATGGCGCCGTCAAACAGTGCTCGGTAGCTGCTCCTTTCCAAGGCCTCATCGCGCATGTCAAGCCCCGTGTGCTGGCAGGCGCGCAGGCGCTGTAGCGCGGCCATCAGATCTGGGTCTTTGTCGTGTTTGCGTTCAAGCGATGTTTGTACAACGATAGGCCAGTCAAGGTGACGCCGCTGCATGGCTTCAACCAAGTCGACGATGTGCCCAAATCCTTTGTCCATGCGGGCTGCGCCGGGGACCAGCAGGTGCTTGAAGCCCGCTGTCCCATCGCGCTCGGGTTGTGTTGAGCTTGAGGCGTCGAGCGGATAGGGCACCAGCTGAGCGTGAAAACCGCATTGCTGGAAGAACTGCACAACGCCCGCAGTGGGCGCCAGCACCTGCAGTCCAGGGTGGCGTCGCGCAATGGACTCGAACAGCTTGGCCTTGCCTGGCTTGATTTTGAGCCAGTGCACAAACACCGATACTTTTTTGCTGGCGATGCGCTGCCCGAGGCTGCGCGCAGCCCAATCCAGGCTGATGAGGTCGGTGCTGCCTGCTGTGGCCACGAGCACGCGTCCGGGGGCTTGCAGCAGCTTGCGGTAAAGGGCCAAAGCCTGCAGGCGTCGCCAGCCGCGCTCGAAGTGCGCCTGGAGTTTGGCGGGCGCAGTCCAAGGCTGGAAAGCCATGGAACGCCCGGCCCACACGGTGGTGTCGAGGCAGCCTGCTTGTTGGGCAGCCTCGGTCATGGCGCGCACCAAGCTCATGCAGTGGCCAGCTTCGTTGCTCAGCGTCGGCTCAACGATGTGCAAAACCTTGTGGCTCGAAGCATGCACGGCGCCCGTCATGCCTGCGCACCTTGGCGTTGCGCCTTCAAGGCATCGGCATGTGTCAGCAAGGTGTTGACGTGCACATCGGCTGACGGGTCGTAGCGCAGGGCTGCCATGGGTTCACTCACGCGCAAGGTCCCTTGCTTCCATCGGGCCAACGCTTTGTCGATGGCGCGCGCCAGACTGGCTTCGTCGCTGGCGGCTTGGTCGAGCGTGAAGGGAATGACGCCATCGCCTTGCAGGACCTCCATGCAGCCCATCCCACTGGCGCCGATCAAAGGCGTGCCGCACAGCACGGTCTCGACCCCGACCAGGCCAAACGGTTCGTAGTTGGAGGCCATGATGGTGCAATCAACCGCGCGGTACACATCTTCAATGTCACTGCGGTAACCCAGGTATCGCAGGTTGGGGGCTTGGGTCGTCACAGGGCGTCCGGCCACCACCAGCAGCACAGGGAGGTCACTGTGCCCCAGCGCTTGCACAAGCACGTCAAGACCCTTTCGAGCATGCCCGGTGGATGCCAGCAGAAAGACGCAACGATCCTGTGGGAGGCCGAGCTTGACGCGCAGGGACTGACGTTGTTCAGGCGTGACAGGACAGAAGCGCTGCGTGTCGACCGGTGGATAAAGTACTTCAATCTTTTGGTCAGGAACCCCGTAGAAGCTTTGCACCTGCTGAGCCATCAGCTTGGAGTGGGCAACGACCAACGCCGCGTTGTTCAAGTGCCGGCGCTCTAGCTCGATTGCAAGTTTGTCTTTCCAGCGGGCTGCTTTGCCTGTGGCTTGCAAATAGCCGGGATGCGTGCCGCCACTGATGGCGATGTCTGCCGCGGCGGTTTGGCTCAAAGCAATGACGGGGTACCAGCTCGCTTGAGATTTGCGCCGCCGCAGCTGCCAGTCGAAAACGCGGTCGCGCAGTGCGCCACCCAAGCCCCATGTGCGCAGGCGCACAGGGTTCACCCACTGGTACTCCGGTATCCCCGTGTCGAACTTGTGCGCAACGACCGTGGGGCGCATGCCCATTCGGTGCAGGCTCTCGATCAGCGTCAGAAGGTAGCGCTCAATTCCGCCCGAGTGCCGCAGCCCGTGGTTGCTCAGCACCACGGACGGCTGAGGTGGAGATGCGAGTGACTGGTGCATGCGGGGCGAGCAGTGGTTCAGATCGGGCCGAAACTTGGCGCATGATTGTCGCCCCTGAGTCGTGAGACACGAGAACGTGCCGTCTAACATTATCGCCCCGGCAGGCAACCCGAGCCTGACCGCCCGACCCTTGCGCGTCATCCATTTCGTCACGGGTGGCTTTTCGGGGGCCACGCAGGTGGCGCTGGACGTGGTCCGTGCTGCGCAAACCGACCCAGACATGTCGGCCATGTTGGTGCTGCGCCGCAAGCGCCAGGCCGACCCAGCGCGCATTCAAGCTTTGCGTGATGAGGGTTTGGCGGTGGAGGTGGTGCAAGGCTGGTCGCACTTGGCCACCGTGTTGGACCTGGTGCGCGTGTGCCGAACCTTCAAGCCCGACGTGCTGGTGGCCCATGGCTTCAGCGAGCACCTGTGGGGGCGATATGCCGGCTTGCTGGCCAAGGTGCCCACGCTGGTGCATGTGGAGCACAACTCGCGCGAGCGCTACTCGTGGTGGCGCTTGGCCCAGGCGCGTTGGCTGGCCCGCCGCACGGCCTTGATCGTGGGTTGCTCTGAGGGCGTCAAGGCGCGTTTGCTGGAGCTGGGCTTCGCGCCCGAGCGCACCGTGGCCATTCCCAATGGGGTCAAGCTCATGCCTTTTGAGGACGCCAGCGCGGCCACGCCATTTGCGCAGCGCACGGCCGGCATCGTGATGTCGGCGCGCTTTGCCCGCCAAAAGGACCACGAAACCCTGATCCGTGCGGTGGCCTTGCTGCGTGAGCGTGGCTTGACGCCGCCGGTGATGCTGGCCGGTGCTGGCAAGCAGCGCTATCGCGACCGGGCAGAGCGTTTGTGCCGTGAACTGGGCTTGCAAGGGCAGGTGCAGTTTTTGGGGCATTGCCCCACGGTGCCGGCCTTGCTGATGTCACATCAGTTGTTTGTGCTGTCGACGCACTACGAGGGCATGCCCTTGGCGCTGGTGGAGGCCATGGCCGCCGGTTGCGCGGTGGTGGGCAGTGCGGTGGTGGGCGTGCAAGAGATGCTGCACGATGGCGTGGACGGCAAGCTGGTGCCGCATGCCAACCCGGCCGCTTTGGCCGATGCCATCGAGGCCTTGCTGCGCAACCCAGATCAGGCTGCGCAGATGGCCGCCAACGCACGCGCACGTGCGATGCGCGAGTTCAGCGTCTCACAGATGGCCGCGCGCTACAGCAGCCATTTGCGGTCAGCCTTTGAGCAGGGCTTGCGCCGTCTGCAAGACTGAGTCGGTGCTGGGCCATTGCGGCCAAGCGCGTGCCACCGTGACGTTGGGCCCCCAGGGCGCCCAGTGTTCAGGGTCAGTGGGCCCGAGCACACTGATCAGAGGCGCACCCACGGCCGCGGCCAAATGGCCTGGGCCGGTGTCGTTGGCCACGTTCAAGCGCGCACGCGCCATCAGGGCAGCGTACACATCCAATGGCACGCCGGGCAGGATGCGGGCGTGTGCCGCATGGGCCTGAGCCTCGGCTTCTTCGCCAGGGCCGGGGCAGATCAGCACAGGCAGGTGCTGCGACAGCTGGGCGATGAAGTCGGCAAAGTGCGGCCACTTCTTTTCGAAGGTGAACATCATGCCGGTGGCAAAGGGCACGACGCAGGCAAAGGCCTGGTCTTGCAGACCTTGTTCGGCCAGCAGCGCATCGGCTTTGGCCATGGCGGCAGGGCTGATGCGAAAGCCAATCTGAGCGGGAGGAGGCAGGTCTTGCCCGATGGTCTGGCAGGCCAGGTGCCAGAAAGTTTCCAGCACATGTTTGTTCTGCAGGCGCTCATGGTGTGCGCTGAGCAAAAAACTGCGGCCGTCTTTGGCATAGCCGCGTACGCGGTGGCCTGACAGGCGCAGCTCCAGCGCGGCAGACAAGGAGTTGGGAAACGACAGCGCATCGATGCGCTGGCGCGCGGCTTTGCGGCCTGGCATGCCTTGCTGCCTGAGGACGCGCAGCTCGCGCAAGCGATCACCCAAGGTGGTCTCGCTGCGTTTGGTGAATGCCCAGTCGTAGCCCGACAGCAGCGTGCGCGCCCAGCCCTTGCCATAGAGCTGCAGCTCAAAGCCGTGGGCGGCCAGCAGCTCCAGTGCGGGCAGGGCCATCACCACATCGCCAATCCAGTTGCACAGTCGGACGGTGAGCACCTTGGGGTGCGGCGCAGAAGAAGAGGGCAGTGTGGCGTGTGGCAAAGGCATGGTCCGATTTTGCCAGCCTA
>JAVLFO010000030.1:0-6210 GCA_046052805.1 Aquabacterium sp.
TCGGCAGCGTCAGATGTGTATAAGAGACAGGATCGTCGAGCTTGATCGCTGTTTTGCCCTCGCGCTGCAACACGCGCTCGACCGCGTCGCGGCCGCGGGCAATGGTGGCCTGTTGCGCCAAGGCGTTGAACCAGGCGCGCACCTTGGAGCGTGCGCGCTGGCTGCGCAGGTAACCCAAATCGGCATTGAGCCAGTCAAGCGAGGGGCCGCCTTCTTTGAGCGCCGTGATCTCAACCGTCTGGCCACTTTGCAGGGGCGTGTTGAGCGGCACCATGGCGCCATCGACCTTGGCGCCACGGCAACGGTGTCCCAAGTTGGTATGCAGGCTGTAGGCCATGTCCACAGGGGTGGCGCCTTCGGGCAGGTCGATGATTTCGCCGCCGGGCGTGAACACGTAGATGCGGTCGTCGAACAGGCCGCGCTGGTCGGCGCCTTGCGCTTCGTCGGCACTGGCCAGGTCGCGCTCCCAGGCCAGCAACTGGCGCAGCACGGTTTTGCGGGCCTCGGCCACGCGGCTCTCGAACTGACCTGCGGCCTGCACGCCCGCGTAGCCTTTGCTGCCGGCCTCTTTGTAGGCCCAGTGCGCGGCCACACCCGACTCGGCGTGGTCGTGCATGGCCTGCGTGCGGATCTGGATCTCGATGCTGCGGCCTTGGTCGTCGCGCACCACCGTGTGCAGTGACTGGTAGCCGTTGGCTTTGGGCCGCGCGATGTAGTCTGAAAACTCATCGGGCAAGGCTTGCCACAACTCGTGGACACGGCTCAGTGCCGCATAGCAGGCGGGCACGTCGGCCACCAACACGCGCAGGGCGCGGATGTCGAACACGCGGTCGATCGGCAGGTTCTTGCCCTGCATCTTTTTGTAGATGCTGTAGAGGTGCTTGGGGCGGCCTTGCACTTGCGCCTCCAGGCCCGCGTCGTGCAGCGCCTGCATCAACTGCTGGCGCACCTGCTCGATGTGGCGCTCGCGCTCGACGCGCTTTTCGTCGAGCGATTTGGCGATGCTGCGGTAAGTGTCGGGCTGCAAGAAACGGAAGGACAGGTCTTCCAGCTCCCACTTGATCTGCCAGATGCCCAGGCGGTTGGCCAGGGGCGCGAACACCTGCAGGCTCTCGCGCGCCAAAGCACGGGGGCACGGCAGCTTGGTCTCTGCGTAGTGACGCAGGGTCTGCAAGCGCGAGGCCAGGCGCAGCAAGACCACGCGCAGGTCGCGCGAGAAGGCCAGCAGCATCTTGCGGATGCGTTCGATTTGCTCGGCCTGTAAGGGGCCATCGGCATCGTCACCCAGGGCATCGCGGGCGTTGCGCTGCACCTGCACCAGCTTGCGCGTGTGGGCGACCAGGCCGGCGGCATCCAGCCCGAAGGCGCGCCCAATCACGTCTTCAGGTTGGGTCAGGTATTCGCTGGCATAGACCAAGTAAGAGGCGGCCCGCAGCGACGGGGGCGCCCCAATGCCCAGCAGGATCTGACTGACGCCATCGGCATGGGCCACGGCATCTTCGGCCGTATCAAAGCGGTGCCCTGCCAGCAAAGGCTCGGCAAAAGCGCGCGCGCGCACCAACACGTGGTCTGGGGCCGGTGCGTTGAGGCCTTCAGGCGCACTGTCGCCGCCGGGCGCCATCTCTGCGAGGGCGACGATGGCCGCTTGGGCTAAAACGTCCGGCGTTTGGAGCGCCGGACTGAGGAGACCCGTCTTCATGCGCCCAAAAAATCCTCGATGGTGCGGATTTGGTCTTCGGCGATCAGGGTGGGCGCATGGCCCACGCCCTCAAACTCCACCAAGCGCGCCTTGGGGCCACGCTCGGTCATTTGCGTGGCCGTGTCGATGTCGAGCAAATCTGATTGTTTGCCACGCAACAACAGCACCTGAGCCGTGATGGCGTCATAGACCTGCCAAAGCATGGCCTCGCCACTGGCGGCGCTGTCGGCATTCATGGTCTTGAAGGGCTCTGCAATGGCCGGGTCGTAATGCAAGACCAGGCCATTGCCGTCAGGTGCAGGGCGCAGCAAAGGGCGCGAAAGCTGGCGCCACTGCTCGGGCGTGTGGGGCCCAAAACCCGTTGAGATGGACCACAGGTAATCGGCCGCTTCTTGCTCGGTGGCAAAGCGCTTGGGCTGCCCGAGGTACTCGCCAATGCGCACGATGGCCTCGTGGCGCAGGCGCGGGCCCACGTCGTTGAGAACGAACTTGCGCAGGCGCACGCCCGACACGGCAGGTGGCAGGGTTGAAAAGCCGAGGCCGATCAGGCCACCCATGGAAGTGCCGACCCAGTCGATGTCGATGGTGTCGGTGGCCTTGACTTGCGCGCGCAGTTGTTGCACCAAGGCGACCATGTCAGACACATAGCCAAACACTTGATAGCCCTTGGGGTCGGCCAGCCAATCAGACTCGCCACGGCCCACCACATCGGGGCAGACCACGTGATATCGCGAGGACAGGCGTTGTGCCAGCGCGTCAAAGTCGCGGCCTTGGCGACTCAAGCCATGCACGCACAGCAAGATGTTGGGATTGGACACGTCTCCCCACGACCAATACGCCATGCGGTGCGACTGGGCATCGGTCTTGCTCGCGCCCATGCAGGTCACATGATTCAGCACAGGCTGACTGGGGGCGGATGTTTGATCGGCTGGAAGGCTTGTCATGGCAGAACGTCGTCAGATAATGGGCCAGTCCACATTGTGTTTGTTCTTGCAGCCAGGAGCCCGAAATGTTGAATGGAAAAACCGCCCTCGTGACCGGATCGACCAGCGGGATCGGTCTGGGCATCGCTGAAAAGCTGGCGGCCCAAGGCGCCAACGTCATTCTCAATGGATTCGGCGACATCGAAGCGCCCAAAGCAGCTGTGCTGGCAGCCGGTCGGGCCCACGGCGTCAAGGTGGGCTACAACGGGGCCGACATGTCCAAGCCCGCCGAGATCGAGGCTTTGTTTGCCTACGCCCAAGCCGAGTTCGGCGGCGTGGACATTTTGGTCAACAACGCGGGCATCCAGTTCGTGGCCAATGTCGAAGACTTCCCGCCCGAAAAGTGGGACGCCATCATCGCCATCAACCTGACCTCAGCCTTCCACACCACCCGTCTGGCCATGCCCGGCATGCGCGCCAAGAACTGGGGGCGCGTGATCAACCTGGCGTCGGCACACGGCTTGGTGGCCTCGGCCGGCAAGTCGGCCTATGTGGCGGCCAAGCACGGTCTGGTCGGCTTCACCAAATCAATCGCCCTTGAAACCGCCAAAACCGGTGTCACCGTCAACGCCATTTGCCCTGGCTGGGTGCTCACCCCCTTGGTGCAAAAGCAAATCGATGACAAGGCCGCCAAGATGGGCATCTCGGTCGAAGAGGCACAGGTCGACCTCTTGGGTGAAAAGCAGCCCTCGCTGCAGTTCGTGACCCCGGCGCAGCTGGGTGATTTGGCGGTGTTCATGTGCTCGCCAGGCGCTGACCAGGTGCGCGGTGTGGCCTGGAACATGGACGGTGGCTGGGTGGCGCAGTAAGCATGGGACTGGAAGCAGCCGTTCTCGGTGACGCCCACGAGGTTGGCTGCCAAAGCGAGCAACACGCGCTCGCGCAAGCCTTTTGGGCTTGCAACGAACTGCCCCAGCGCTGGCAGCAGCGCACGCACTTCGTCATCCTCCAGACCGGGTTTGGCGCGGGTGCCCACTTCTTGAGCACCTGGGCCGCCTGGCTGGCCGACCCGCAGCGATGCCAGCGCTTGGTGTTTGTGGCTGTTGACAAGCAGCCCCCCGGCGCCGCCGACTTGGCGCAGATGCAGGCGCTGGCTCACCCGCAAGCCGCCTTGCTCAGCCGCTTGCACGCCGCTTGGCCACCGATGACCGCCGGCTTGCACACGCTTGAGTTTGACCATCCAGAGCGCTCGCCCACCGGGCACATGGCCCAAGTCAAGCTGATCCTGGCCGTTGGGGACCCGGCTGCGGTGCTGCCCAGCCTGATGTTGCAAGCTGACGCTTTTTACCTCGACGGATTTGGCCCAGCACCCGACGCCGTGAACGTGGACCTGGGCGCATTGGCGCGACTGCAGCGCCTTGCCGCACCTGGCGCAACGGTAGCAACCAGCGCAGACGCAACCGCCGTGCGCGAGGCCTTGACACACGCGGGCTTCACGTTTGAGCCCAAAAACCTCGACGAACACAGCAAGCTGATCACGGGCCACTTTGCGCCTCGCCACACCCCTGCCCCATTGCCGGGCGGCTTGTGGCCGTCGGTGCCCGAGGCGCATCGCCACGCCATCGTGCTGGGCGCAGGCTTGGCGGGTTGCAGCGCTGCGCGGGCTTTGTGCCGACAAGGTTGGCGAGTGACTTTGCTGGACGCCCATGACGGGCCTGCGCAAGAAGCCTCAGGCAATCCGGGCGGCCTGTTCCACAGCATCTTGCATGGCGATGACGGCATCCACGCACGCGCTCACCGCGCCGCCGCACTGGCCACATGGGCACTCGCAGCGCCATGGATGCGCACCCAAGTCCTGCCCGGCCAATGCGATGGGCTGTTGCGCCTGGATGGCAAAACATCGCCTGAGCAAGCCCAGGCCTTGCTGCACAAGCAAGGCCTCGGTGACGACCACGTGCAATGGCTCACCCAAGCGCAGGCCAGCGACGCGGCTGGGCTCACGGTGCCCTCGGGCGGCTGGCTGTTCAAGCAAGGCGGCTGGCTGCAGCCACCCAAGCTCGCCCGCCTGATGTTGGCCGACGCCGCACAGCCCTGCGATGAAGGCGGCGCGCCCTTGCTGAACACCCGCTTTGGCCAGGCCGCCCACCGCATCGCCCCCAACGACCAAGGGCAGTGGCAGGTGTTTGACGAGAACGGCGTGCTGCTGGCACAAGCACCCTCGTTGGTGCTGGCCAATGCCCATGCCGCCCAGAGCCTGCTGCACACGCTGCCACCCGAGCGCGCCGTGGCCGATCTGCCCACGAGCCGCGTGCGCGGGCAAATCTCGGCATGGCCAGACACCTCCGCCGAGTTCATGCAAGTGACCATGCCCAAGCTCCCCGTGGCTGGCAGCGGCTATGTGCTGCCATTGGGTCAGCAGGGTTTGCTGTTTGGCGCCACCACGCAGCACCACGACGACCCCAACGTGCGCGAGTCCGACCACCGCCACAACTTGGCGCAAGCGCAGCGGCTCGGCGCCATCGACATGACGGCCGCGCGAGCCGATGCGCCCCTACCAGACGGGCTGCAAGGCCGCACGGGTTGGCGCGCCACCACGCCAGACCGTCTGCCCTTGGTCGGCGCAATGCCCTGGTCTGCGTCGAGGCTGGTCGCTCACCCGCAACGCACACGGCTGGACCAGGTCAGGCTCATCCCACGTGAACGCACCTTGCAAGGCGGCCTGTACGCCATCACGGGGCTGGGCTCACGCGGCATCACTTGGGCCCCACTGGCCGGCGAGCTGCTGGCACACTGGGTGTGTGGCGCGCCCTGCCCCATCGAGACCGAATTGCGCGACGCGCTCGACCCCGCCCGCTTCTTGGCGCGCGAACAGCGCAAACCCAACAGCCCGCGCCAGCCAACGCCCTCACACGCCAAAGCATGAACGCCGACACCCGCCCCCTGCCCGGCCTGACCGACCGACTGCGGCTCGACAAATGGCTCTGGGCTGCACGCTTTTACAAAACCCGCGCGCTGGCGGTCGACGACATCGACAAAGGCCGCATCCAGGTCAACGAGCAAGTGGCCAAGGCATCACGAGAGCTCAAAGTGGGCGACCGCATCGACATCCGCCAGCAAGCCCTGACCCGCACGGTCATGGTGATGGCCTTGAGCAGCATCCGAGGGCCGGCCACCCAAGCCGCGCAGCTCTTTGAAGAAACACCTGAAAGCCTGCTGCGCAAAACGGCCTTTGCGGAGGCCCGGCGCCTCGGGGCCGAGCCAGCCAGCGCCATTGAGCAAGGCCGCCCCACTAAGCGCGACCGCCGCCAGCTGGCCGATTGGCAGCGGTGGTCGGCCAGCGCCGACGAATGAGTTGGTCCTGTCTGTGCCCTGGCAGCCAGACGACGCCTTGATCTGGCACGACAATACGCGCTTGGCCCACGCCACACGATTTTTTCTGCCGCCCTCTTGAAACGAGCGCGACAGCCCTGACCTGCACAGGGTTTTGGCAAACAACGAACCGAATCAGAGATGAGCGACACACCCAACACGCCCGAGCAAGACCTGGCCGCCCAAGCAACTGCCGGCGCCGACCAAGCCCCTTCGCTG
>JAVLFO010000031.1:0-1780 GCA_046052805.1 Aquabacterium sp.
CCGAGATCTACACTCGACTAGTCGTCGGCAGCGTCAGATGTGTATAAGAGACAGAGCGCTGGATGTGGCCCAGGCCGATCTGAAAATCGCCGAAGACGACTTGGCCGCCCGCTTGGCCCAAGCCTACTTTGACGTGCTGGGCGCGCAAGACGTGCTGACCACCACACAGGCCAACAAGAAGGCCTTGGCCGAGCAACTCGCCTCGGCCAAGCGCAACTTCGAAGTCGGCAACTCCACCATCACCGACACGCGTGAAGCGCAAGCCCGCCACGACTTGGCCGGTGCCCAAGAGATCGCGGCCACCAACGACCTGCGCGTCAAGCGCATTGCCCTTGACCAGCTGGTGGGTCGTCCAGACGTCAAGCCCAGCCCCTTGCGCACGCCTGTGAACCTCGATGCCCTCACCCCCGGCCAGATGGACGATTGGGTGGCGCAAACCACCACCGCCCCAACGGTGCGCAAGGCTGAGATGGCACTGAACGTGGCCAAGCTCGAAATCGACAAGGCTCGCGCCGGCCACCTGCCCACGGTAGATGCCGTGGCCAACGTGTTGCGCAGCAGCACCGACACCAGCAGCTACAGCGCCAAGGCCTCAGCGGCGCCCGGCACGCTGGCCTCGATCGGCGTTGAGCTCAACATGGCGTTGTACGCTGGCAATGCCATCCAAAACCGCATCCGCGAGGTGCTGAGCCTGCAAGAAAAGGCCGAGCGCGACGTGGACAATGCCCGCCGCACCGTGTCCTTGGGCACGCGCCAAGCGTTCTCGGGCGTTCAGTCGGGTCTGGCCCAGGTCAAGGCCTACGAGGCCGCCGAAGCCTCGGCCAAGCTGGCTCTTGAAGCCACGCAGCTGGGCTACCGCGTAGGCGTGCGCATCAACAAAGACGTGCTGGATGCCCAGACCGCTTTGTCGAACACGCAAAAGGACCTCTACAAGGCCCGCTACGACGTGATCGTGGGCAGCGTCAAGCTGCGCCAAGCCAGTGGCACCTTGAAGGCCGACGACCTCAACGAGCTCAACAAGCTCCTGGCCCCCCAGTGAGGCGCGCCGGGTCCGGCTGACACGTGCAGCCGGACGCCAAGAAAGGCACTCCATGCGAGTGCCTTTTTTCATGCCGTATACAGCACCTGGCCTCAGGGCATCAGCACCACCACCTCCTGGCCCGCCCCGATCGGCCCACCTTCGCGGCAAGACACGCGCCAGACCTGGCCGGCCACCGGCGCCGTCACCGGGAACTCCATCTTCATGGACTCGATCACGGCCAGGGTGTCGCCAGCGGCCACGGTGTCGCCCTCTTTCACGCGCACCTGCCACACGCTGCCCGGCACCTGGGTGGACACGGCCCGCGCGCCTTCGGGCAAGGCCTCGCCCGTGCCCAGGCCGACGGGAGCATCGGGCTCGCTGATGTTCTCGGCCTGGCCGGCCAAGCGCCAGCGTTCGCGCTCTTCATGGAAGGCCGCTTGCTGTTTGGACTTGAAGGACGCGATGTCATCGGCCTGTTCGGCCAGCATGGCGCGGTACTGGCGCAGGCTGAACTCGCCATGCTCGATGCGCAGGCCGTGGCGCCCGGCAGGGAAGTCGCGGCGGATCTGCAGCAGCTCGTCCTCGCCCACGGGGTAGAAGCGGATCTGGTCAAAAAATCGCAGCAGCCAAGGTTTGCCGGGCTCGAAGGCGCTGGCACCGCTATCAGCGTCGCGCCAACGGTTCCACATCTGCAGGGTGCGGCCCACGAACTGGTAGCCGCCGGGGCCTTCCATGCCATAGACGCACATGTAGGCACCG
>JAVLFO010000032.1:0-3491 GCA_046052805.1 Aquabacterium sp.
GGCCGAAAAGGCCGTGGCCAGCGTGGCCGCGCCCGCCTTTGCCCCGTTCCGTGCCGGTGATGTGCGCCACTCGCTGGCCGACATCAGCAAGGCCCGCACCCAGCTGGGCTATGAGCCCACGCACGATGTGCGCAAGGGCATGGGTGAGGCGGTGCGTTGGTACATTGATCACGCGGTTTAAAGTCCCATTGATCTTGTGTTGAATTGGCGGCCTGCGGGCCGCCAACTTGTGTTTGTCCATACCCAAAAAGCCAAGGAGCTCGAATGAAGGTCACCCGCCTTACCCTGGTCGCTGCTGCGATCGCCTTGTCAGCCTGTACCCCCGCCAAACTGGTGCGTCCCCAAGCCGTTGAAGAAGGCCGCCGCGCCGAGGTCATGGTGTTCCGCGACAGCCAGCTCAATGCAGGCGGCGTCACGATGGTGCTCGGGGTCAACGACAAAGAGTACGCGCAGATGGGTACGCGCGAGTACCTGCGTTGGTTCGTTCAGGCGGGCCCCCAAACCATTTTTGTGCGCTCGACCCAAGCGGACAAGCCGTTCAAGTTGCCTGTGGATCTGGCGGCTGGCTCCTTCACTTGCCTCAAGGCTTCTGCTGACCCATCCAACCTTGCCAAGGCATTGGTGCCCTTCGTGATGTACATGACCAGCACCTTCATGCTCGAAAAAGTGGAATGCCCGACCACGGCCCTGCTGGATCGCTTTGAGCGCCTTGAGATCCGATACGACGGCCAGCCCGCCACCGCTTCGACCAAATGAGCCGTTGGGCCAGCCTGTGGCTGCTGCGCAGCCTGCTCGTGTTTGGCTGCGCATGGCGCGCTTCGCTGAGCTTGGCTCAGGCAGCATCCGACAAGCCGCCAGCCGAGTTCGTGTCCGCCGCCGTGCCCAACGGTGCGGCGCTGGCGCGTGAACTGACGTGGCAGCGCCTGCTGCACATAGAGCTTGGCACGCACCGCAGCGAGATCAACTCACCTGAGTTTTTCCTCTCTCCACAGGGGCGCACGGACGCTTTGCAAGAGCTGCAGGCAACGGTGGCCGCCCATGCGGAGCCTTGGCCAACCGACACCAACTTGCATCCTCGCTGCCGGTTCCCTGCGCGCTATGCGTGGCTGGCCAGTCAGGGCGTGGCGCTGCCAGGCTACCGCGCGCGTGAGCCGCGGTGCGCGCGCTTGGAGCGTTGGGCACGCTTCGATCACTTGCACTCTGTGAGCCTGATCCTGGTCAGTGGCTACTTTGGCAACCCCGCGTCGACGTTCGGACACGCGATGCTCAAGTTCAACACCGATGACGGGGTCGACAGCGCGGGTTTGCTGGACGTCAGCGTGAACTTCGGCGCTTTGGTGCCCGAGAACGAGATGACCGCGCTGTATGTGTTCCGAGGTTTGACCGGGCGCTACCAGGCCGCGTTCTCGGACAAAGAGCACTACACCAACGACATGGTCTATGGCCGTACCGAGTTCCGCGACATGTGGGACCACGAGCTGCAACTGACCGATGCGCAGAGGAGTCTGCTGGTCCTGCACGTGGCCGAACTGGCGGGCAAGAAGTTCGACTATTACTTCCTCACCAAGAATTGCGGTTTGCGCCTGGCTGAACTGGTTGAACTGGCGACGGGGCGCCGTGTGGTGACCTCGGCTCGTGGTTGGTATGCACCGGTCGAGGTCTTCCATGCGCTCACGGCCATGGATGCCCAAGGTCCGCGCATCCTGGCCTCACAGCCGCGCTTCGTGCCCTCGGCCGAGCGGGTGCTCAACCATGAGTTCCAGCGCCTCAACCCCCAGCAGGCTGCCGTCGCCAATGGCCTGATCGCCGATGGCTTGGCGGGCCTCACGACGGCCTTGCAGCCTTTGCCCCCCGAGCGGCAGCTGGATGTGCTCGACGTTTTGCTGGCCTACCAGCAGTACCGTTTGACGAGCGAGGGCAGCAAAGTCAGCGATGCCACGCGGCGTGCCAAAGACCGAGTGTTGCTGGAGCGATTGCGCTTGCCTCCCCGCCAGAACACGGTACCTCCTGTGCCGTCGCTGCCTTCTCCGGCGGAAGGCCATTCGCCCATGCTCACCAGCTTGGGATGGACGCATGACACATCGCACGGCGAGCGCTTGCGTCTGCAATGGGTTCCTTTCAGCTATGAACTGGGTGGCTTCCATGGCCTTCCCCATGGTGAGTTGGCGGTGATGGACACTGTGGCGAGTGTGGGCAGTCATGGGGCAGCGCAGCTTGAGCAACTCGATGTCATCCGTGTGCGCAAGCTCAGCACGCGATCGGTTGCCATCGAGGGGGAGAGCCAGCTCTCGTGGCAGTTGCGTTTGGGCATGCGTCGTCGTCATGCTGTGGACGACCCGTCTCCTGCAGGCCAGAGGCAAACACAGGCAAGCTTTGGTGTGGGCCGCGCGGCCCAATGGTCTGGTGTCACTGGCTTTGCCATGCTCGAGGGCCACGTGCAAAGCGGGCCGCGCCCTGCGGCCTGGGGCCCACAACTGGGTTTGATCGGCGGTGAGGGCGATTGGAAGTGGATCGCGCTCCTGGCCCGTCGGCAAGACTTCGGGGCGGGCGCCGATGGGCAGAACCAAGGGCAGGTTCAATTGACCCGACGCGTGACGCGTGACCAGTCTGTGAGGCTGGGCTGGGAACGCGATGGCGCATCGCGCCTTGTCGTTGCATTCCAACAATATTGGTGACGATCTCCCTCGTGCCTCCCTCTTTGGGGGGGAGTTGCTCTGGATCTTCCCGAGTTGGCGGAATGGCGGATTGACCTTGTCACAAATCGTCTGTCTACTGGTCCGCGAGTTTGGTGTTGCGCGCATCGATCTGCGTGCAATGCAGCCTGGCTCAATCGCCCCCGTATCACTTAAGAGAGGTTTCACTCCATGAAAGCAACCAAGAAGTTCCTGTCCGCTGTCGCCATCGCCGCGGTTTCCCTGACCGCTTCGCAAGCCGCTTCGGCCCGCGATTTCGGTCAGATCTACACCGAGTGCGGCTTGGGCGCCATGCTGTTCCCCACGAATGACGCGCTGGCTGCCATCACCAACGTGACTTGGGACTTGGGCACGACCGCCGTGTCGTCGAACGTCTCGTCGGCTGACACCTGCGCCGGTGGCAAGAAGAAGACCGCTGCCTTCATCACCCAGTCATACGCTCAACTTGAGCAAGACCTGGCTCGTGGCCAAGGCGCTCACGTCAACGCGCTGATGGCCGTTGCTGGTTGCCCATCGCAGGCTCAAGCTTCTCTGACCGCTGGCATGCGTCAAGACCTGGCCGTGCAAGTGTCTGCCCCTGCCTACGGCTCGGCCACACGCTACGACCAAGCCAAGGTCATGTACGAGCAATTCACGCAGCGCGCCGAAGCCGCTTCTTGCTCGCTGTGATCACGGGCCCCCTGGGCCTTTGATGACGCGATCTCAGGCGCCCTGCGGGGCGCCTTTTACATTCCCCCACAGTCCTTACCCGTTTTCAGCCCGATCCGGCCCCCGCTCAGGGGGGGGATGCTGCTCGTT